>NZ_JADYXG010000020.1:0-74934 GCF_015864415.1 Pseudoalteromonas sp. SCQQ13
AAGAGCAGGGCTAACTATTCCGATTCATCCCATCGACGCCGCTTCGCGTCGATCAATGGGTTTTCTCGGAAAATTTCGATAAAATAGCGAATAAATTGATGGCTTTGAGACAATACTAAAGAGGGAGTAGGAAAGTGGTGGAGCTAAGCAGGATCGAACTGCTGACCTCCTGCGTGCAAGGCAGGCGCTCTCCCAGCTGAGCTATAGCCCCACATTCCTAAATTTTACATATTACGTAAAAGCTTGATTGCTGATTCTCAAGCGGGACGAACTTTAAGATTTTTTATAAAATAGGTCAAGTATTTTTTCACTAATTTTACCGTTTAGATGAAATTTTGGTAGACTCAACAACAATATTCAGTAAAAAGACAATTAAAAATGAAAAAGTATGCCTTAGTACTGATGGTTTTGCTTGTTGGCTGTGCTAACTCAAGTGACGAGCAACCTTATGAAATAAATAATAAACAGTTTCATGAAAAACAAGATGAACAAGGAAATAAGCTATTTGCCTACGTAGTATCGGTAAAGGCTAAAAGCCGCCAGAACATTAATTTAGATAAAAAGTTTACCCGCAGTGACTTTGAGCGTTTTGCAGCGCAAGAGCATTTTGAAGAGTCGAGTGTTTTAAAATTGCAGTTAGAAGATCAAGCTGTTGAATTGTTAAATAAAGAGCTTGAAACACGCAACTATTGCCCCGCTAAGCATGAAATTAATGAGGTACTGTGGCGTGATTTAAGTGTGCAATTAAGAGGACGTTGTTTGTAGTATGTTAGCTGATAAAACAAAGTTAGCAGCGCTATTAGCGCAGTTAAATATTAATTATGAGGTGATAGAGCACCCACCATTACATGGCAGTTTAGATGCCGATGCCTTTATGGTGGAGCGCCCAGGTACACGACTTAAAAATTTATTTTTACGTGATAATGAAGGTAAGCGGCACTTTTTAGTTATAACCGCCCATGACAAGCAACTTGATTTAAAAGTATTGTCAAAACAACAAGGGTTATCGCGGTTAGGATTTGCCTCAAGCGAGCGTTTAGCGCGCTATTTAAAAGTAGCACCTGGGTGTGTATCTATGCTTAGCCTAATGAACGACAAGCAAAACGAAGTAAGCGTTTGGCTAGATCAAGATATTTGGCAAGGTGAGCTATTTCATTGTCATCCGTTTGAAAACACCCAAACCTGGTTACTTAATAAAGCAGACTTAGAGCAGTTTTTTAACTTTACTGAGCATCAGCCTCGCGTAGTATTTTTACCTTCAAGGTAAGCCCATATAACCAGCATCAAGCCGCATAGGCAAACAGCCAATAAAGCTGCCATAAATGCGGTTTGCCCATGATGCTGGTATATCAACCCTGGTAATAACGACCCAAGTGCACCGCCGCTGTAATAAAACGATACATACCCGCCATTAGTAACACTTGGTGGTGCTTTACTTATTTTATTAACTAAGGGAGCGGCAGTTGAGTGAATCACAAACATAGACCCGCAAAATAATGTAAATGCGGCTAAAAACACTATTAGCTGGTGGCTCATTAACATGACAATGCTAATACTGTAAAACAAAAATATAGCCGTTAATAAATGCCATGCAGAGGGCACTTTTTTAAGTAACCAAGGTGTTGTAATAGACGCTAAAGCGCCGATTAAATAACCACTGTAAACCAAGCCAATGTCGCGAGTATTAGTGATTAAAAAAGTATTTTGCAAAATAAAAGGTAAATAATTAAGTAAAGCGGCAAAGCAAAAAAACATACAAAATACCGCACCATACACTTTTAGCAGCGGCCCTTCACGCAGTTGTTTAATATAGTCTAGTGGTGAAAGTATTGATTTAACGTTATTACTTTTAAAGCGGGTATGGGGAATACTCCACGCAAGCAAAATGAGCATGGTGGCAATAAAATAATAAAAACTTTGCCAGTGCCATATATCGCTAAAAATAGCTGCCAGAACACGCCCAAAATAGCCGCCTACTATGGTGCTGCCAATGTAGATTGTCATATTTTTTTGCAGTGTATCGGCACTAAAACTCATGCCAATATAACTGGTCATGGCTGTTAATGCCGCTGGTAATATTAGGCCTTGTAAAAAGCGTACCAATAACAGCAGCTCAAAGGTGGGGGCGTAAACAAATAATAAACAGCATCCTCCCAATAACAACATAGCAATGCGTAATATAAATAAAGGATTACGTTTAGTTAAAAACAACCCATACACTAAAGGCGCAATAGCCAGTGGTAGCATAGCCGCAGTCATTAAGCTGCCAGCAACGGCGGGGGCAACACCAAACTCAACTGCAAATAGGCCAAGCAGTGGTTGTGGAGCGTAAAGTACAAAAAAAATAAATACAGAGCAAAGCAACAAATGAGGTAGGCGCATTATATAGCTTGGCGAGTAACTAATAGTTAAGTGGCAGTATATTAAAAATCCCTTGTGTTTGATAATCTAAAAACGAATACTTTAAGCGACTATTTGGTATGCCCATAAACAGTAATAAGTAATTGTTTACTAAAAGAGTCGCTATCTTTGCGCTAAATCATGGTGTTTTTATCGTCGTTTGTTAGATTAATGATGATAGCGCTGTTATTTGCCGGCATTGGTGATTAAAATAGTCTTAATATTAGTTTTTAGTGGAATAGAGCCATGGGGTCACTTCAAGAGCAATTGCTCCAAGCAGGATTAACAACATCGCATAAAGCTAAAGTTGCTAAATCAGAAAAGCGTAAGCAGCAAAAAAAGCAAAAAAAGGGTGCAACCAGTAACCCTAGCGATTTACAAAAGCATATTCAACAAACAAAACTTGAGCAGCAACAAAAAGCAGAAGAGCTTAACCAGGCACGCCAAGGTAGTTTAAAGCAGCGCGAGCAAAGTGCCCGTGTTAAACAAATTTTAGAACACCATAACCAAGAAGCAATACGTGGTGAGCGTACTTTTAACTTTACTTACGAAAACAAAGTAAAGAGCATTGAAGTAAACGAAAGAACGCAAAAAGCGTTATCGGGTGGTCGCTTAGCTATTTGTGTGCTCGAAGGCCGATTTTACGTATTAGAAGACGAACCAGCACGTAAAGTAGCTGAAGTAGATGAACATTATATTGTTTTTCATGTTGAGCCAGAAAGCAAAGTAAAAGATGAAGACGATCCATACGCCGATTTTGAAATACCAGATGATTTAACGTGGTAAATTTTAGTTAAGTGTAGACTCATTTAATTTTTGCTAAAGTTAACTTAAATGAGCTGTACATGTATTTGTTCTGATTGATCGTCAAATGCTATTAGTTACGTATGCTTTTTATAGTGTTGTTGACTACAATCACCAGAACAGTTTTTTAACCGTCAAAAAAGAAGAGTAAATACAATGAGCAAAATTAAAACACTTTTATTAGGCGCGGGTATTAGTTTAGCCGCAAGCTTGTCATTTAATGCAGCTGCTGCAGATGGTGCTGCACTTTACACTGCTAAAAACTGCCAAACGTGTCACGGCGCAGAAGGTAAGGCACCTATTATGGGCATGTACCCTAAATTAAATGGTCAAAATAAAGACTATTTAGTTGCACAAATGAAAGACATTAAATCAGGTGCGCGCAGTAATGGTATGTCTATGGCTATGAAAGCTATGGTAGCAACCGTAACAGATGAAGAGTTTGCTGCAATTGCTGATTACCTTGCAAACGTAAAATAATAAACGCAGTTAATTATTTTTATTAAAAAACAGCCACACCTAGTGTGGCTGTTTTATTTCCTGATTGCTATAACCTAAATACTAATTTAGACTTCTAAACATCTATTGCTATTGCGCAATTGATCTTATGTGTATTTAAAGGCTTATTATGTTTGATTTACCCCAGCTCGATTTAAAAAATAAAGTATCAGCACAAGAATGGCAGCTACGAGTTGATCTAGCCGCCTGTTATAGGTTGGTGGATCATTTTCGTTGGGGCGATTTAATTTACACGCATTTATCGGCGCGGATACCGGGCAGTGATCATTACTTAGTGAACGCCTTTGGTTTAACCTTTGATGAAATCAGCGCTTCTAACTTAGTTAAAGTAGATTTAAGCGGCAATATTATTGACGACACGCCATTTAATATTAATCCAGCTGGCTTTACTATTCATAGCGCAATTCACGAAGTACGCGACGATGCGCATTGTGTGATTCATTTGCACACGAAAGAAACCATAGCTGTTGCTACACAAAAAAATGGCTTATTGCCACTAAGTCAGTATTCCATGTTCTCTTTGCCGTCGCTTTCGTATCATGGTTACGAAGGGTTAGCGGTTAACGATGATGAACGAAAACGCTTACAAGATGATTTAGGCAATACTAACCATATGTTGTTAGTTAACCACGGTGGCTTAACGGTGGGGCCAACGGTGGGCGATGCTTTTATGCGCTTTTATGATTTACAGCGGGCCTGTGAAATACAGCTCGCTATTCAAGCCAGTTCGCAGCAGGCTATTAGCGTCCCGCAGCCTATAATCGACAATATTTATAATCAAGCAAATGTAGTGCACAGTGGTAGTACTGGCGGGCAGTTAGCGTGGCCAGCTATGCTGCGCAAAGCGTACCGACTTGATCCTAGTTTTGCAAAATAACCATTTAAAGGTTAATAAGGAATATTCATGAAAGTAAATCGCGTTGAAGTGTTTGATATTCATTGCCCAGATCGTCCTGCTTGGACTCCAGTATTTGTACGTATTCATACTGATGAAGGCATTAGTGGTGTGGGTGAAGCGGGCCTTGCATACGATTTAGGCCACAGCGCTGCTGCCGCTATGATCAAAGAAATGGCCGATGCATTTTTAATTGGCCACGACCCATTTCAAACCGAAAAGCTTTGGTCGCGTATGTTACGTGAAAGCTTTTGGGGTTTAGGTGGTGGGCCTGTTGTATATGCTGCAATGAGTGCGATTGATACTGCTCTGTGGGATATTAAAGGTAAAGCACTGGGTGTACCTGTGTATCAACTACTTGGTGGTAAGGTTAACGATAAATTACGCACTTATGCATCGCAACTACAGTTTGACTGGGATAGCGAGTTTAAAGCATTAGTGCAGCCACAAGAATACGCCGAAGCGGCTTTAAAAGCGGTTGCCGAGGGTTACGATGCAGTAAAAGTAGACCCAATTCAGTACGATAAAGACGGCAATACTTACTACGATCGCACTAATATTATTTCCCGCGCTGAAATGAAGTTGTACCGTGCGCGTATGCAAGCGATTCGTGAAGCGGTAGGCGACGAAGTTGATATTATTTTTGAATGCCATAGCTTACCAGGGGTGACTTCGGCAATTCAATTGGGCGAAATAGCGAAAGAATTCGATTGCATGTTTTTTGAAGAACCCGTTAACTATTTAAACCATTCATTGCATGCCAAAGTGGCTGATAAAGTGGCCGTGCCAATTGCTGGTGGTGAACGCTTGTATAACCGCTGGGGTGTACGCCCATACTTAGAAGATCAAAGTATTAATGTATTGCAACCCGATATTGGTTTATGTGGTGGTTTTACCGAAACGAAAAAAGTGTGTGACTACGCCGATATTTTTGATGTGCGCATTCAAGCGCATGTATGCGGCGGGCCAGTAGCGACTGCAGCTTCACTGCATTTAGAAACAGCCATTCCTAACTTTTTAATTCATGAGCATCATACTTATGCGATTAAAAAATGGAACCGTGAGTTATGTCTGCAAGATCCTCAACCTAAAAATGGCTTTTTTCAAGTGTCGGAAGAGCCTGGTATTGGTATTGAATTAAACGATGAGATTGTAATGCGCTCGCAGCGTGTAGAAATTAAATAGTTTTATCATATAGATTAAAAAGCCGCGTAGTGATAGCTCACTACGCGGCTTTTGCTATTTGGCGTTATTGTTATAGCTGATTAATTTTACACTGCACGCCTTTTAACTGCTGCGTTGCTTTGCTATCAAGATGGCGAACAAAGCATTGCTTGCCTTTAATCATTAACTCAAACTGGTCGGGCATATTAAGCTGCTTACCCATAATAGGATTACCCATAGAGTCTTTATGGTTGAGTTTATCGAGCGTCACAGTACTGTTAGTAGTAAATACATCATCGGCTAATTGCACTTGTGAGCTATGCAGCAAGCTGGCAATAGCATTAGCTACTGCTATGCTATTAGGTGTTACTAATAGCGCATGCTGCAGCTTAGGAGTTGGCTCAGCGCTTTGTGCTAAGCAGCCGCTGAGTGCGGTTGTTATAAATGCGATTACTGTAAGTCGGCGTACTTTCATGGTTTATCTCATGTTATCGCTAAGAATAGTATTTTGCTCAAGCAAGGTTTGAATTCGCGTATCTTTTACTTCAGGCGAATCAGTTGTAATAGCAGGTGCAAAACCTTGTTTACTGTTTATGGAGCTTGGCGCAGGGCAGCTACCGGTATTTCGATAGTTAAGCGCTGTTTTAAGCAGTGCTTCATTGGCATTACCTAATGGCTGAGAAAAGTCATCGGCAAGCGCACAACCATTTAATAATACGGGTTGAAAAGCGTTATCAATAGTGTTTTTTGGCGCAAAGCCATCAGCATACTCGCCAAAACCTTTATTATTTATACCGCTAAACTGAATGGTAAAATAGGTGGTTGCGCAGTTATCGGTAGGATAAAAGCCATAAGGCTTGCCACAGGTACCAGAGCCTATCTGGATCACTTCAATGTCGGCGCCGCGCAGACCATTAATAATGGCTTCGCTTGCTGAACAGGTGCTGCTAGTCGTGAGAACAAATACGCGGTTTAGGTTTAATGTTGGCAGTGCGCTACCGGGCACAGTTGCAGGGTTATCAGCAAATCCCACAAACTGATTAGTAAACGGCATTGGGCTAAGTGTTTGCCCAGTTACCGGGTTGGTATTTGGATTTTTATCGTTAAAAACAGTACGCTCAAACACTTTTCCTTGGGTGTTCGCGCGGCCCGCAATCATATAGGCTACTTGGCTGGCCATTTGTAAAAAGCCGCCGCCGTTATAGCGTACGTCAATCACTAAGTCTTTAATATTACTTGCTGCAAATTGGTTAAATGCATTGTAGAGCTGATCTTCAGCAATCGCATTATGGCTATTAAACTGAAAATAACCCACATCGCCATCGGCTAAGTCGGTACGCACATTGACTACCGGTTGCGAGGTAATATTTTGCGAGGTGAGTGTTACGGTACGGTTTTGGTTAGTATTTATGTCTTTAAATACAAACTCGGTCGTTTTACCTGTTTGCTCAGGAAACAAACTTGCACTAATAAGAGCAACTTCACTGCTGGAAGTCGTATTTACAAAATCAATGCCATCTACTGCAACAAGTTCAAAGCCACGAGCAAGGTTTTGATTACTCGCAGGTGTATTTGGCTCGGTATAGCTAATAACGGCTTGGCGTGGCGCGCTGCTAGCAAGTATTTTTATATTAAAGCCATAGCCATAGGTTACCCCTGATTGACTTTGGCGCTGCCACTCATCGGTAGGTAAGTTAAAGTGGTAGTTATCTTTTTTAGCGCCTGAATCGGTCAGTTCATTGGTTTTTAAGGTGTTAAAATAAGCAACTACGCCGCTTGTAAGCGCTGGATCGGTATCTATTATCTCATCGTACCAAAGGTAGGTTTCGTTACTCCACGAACGCAGCCAGTTTTTTTCATTACTTGCTTGGCATTGTCCTTTAAATTGGCTGGCACTGGCAAATACCCCTGCGCTCCAGCTATTGGTATTGCTATTAGGAGTAAGGCCCTCGCTATCGCTACCGCCGCCACACCCAGATAAAACGCTAAGCAGTGCTAAGGAAGCGAGTGTTGTTGTTTTTTTGTCACGAATTTTAGAGTGCATATAAGAAGCTCTATTTTTAAACGATTAATTTAAATATAGCGGCTTTTATTTAGAGTTGATAGCAGTGTTTAGCGTTTTTATAGCTTAATTGCTGCCAAAGTGCTTGGTTACTACATAAGTTAAAGTGTGCCTGCCATAAGTCGTTATATTGGGTATTGATTTGGCAAACGGGGAAGTTACTCGCAAACATTATTCTTTGCTCGCCAAAGTGTTGCAAAATAATATTAAAGCACTGTGCTTGCTGCCCGCTATTGAGCTTAAGTAACTCAAATCCCGAAAACTTAATTGCAATGTTATGGTACTTGGCGAGTAATTTAATGCCTTGCTGCCACGCTGGCATATTGTGGGGTAAACCTGCGTGATTAAGTATAATTTGTAACTGTGGAAACTGTTTGGCGTATTGAGCAATTTGCTTAACTATAATATGGTTTTCAAGCTCAAACTGGGCTTCAAAATGTAATTTTAACTGCTGTAACGTTTCAAAGTTATTGTAGCAATTACTGCTGAGCAAACGTTTGGCGTCATCACCTTGGGTAATATCTCTAATGCCCGCTAAGCTTGGATGGGAAAGGTTACTGAGCGCATGGCTAAATAGCTGATTGCTTTGATCAATCTGGGCAAAACTAACGGCTTTGTAAGTAATGCCAGCCAAGTGCTTGGTGAGCCAGTTAAGCTCGTTTATAGGTGCGCTGTTATCAAACCCCGCTTCAATATGCACTAAGCCTGCAAGTTTAAAGTCGCAATCTTGCATTAATTGCGCAGCACTGATCGGCTGCTTTATTTTGTCTAAGTTAGGCCATGGCGGCGGGTTAGCGCCTTGTAACCAAGTATATTGCCCCTCAAGTAGATTAAAAAAATGCACATGGGGGTCAATAATAGCACTACTCATTGCGCTGTATAACCACCGTCAATACTTTGCAAGCTACCGGTGATAAAGCTTGCATCATCGCTGACTAAAAAATTCACTAAAGCGGCTACTTCATCAGCTTGGCCTAAACGGTTAAGTGGCTGCAATGCCGCCTCTTCGGCTACTGTTTGTGCTTTATTGGCACCACTGTTTTTACAGTAAGCGTCTATGGCGTTATGAAATAACGGTGTTTCTATAGTGCCAGGGCACACGGCATTAGCCCTAATATTAAAACTCGCGTAATCAAGCGCGGTGGTTTTTGCCATAGAAGCAAGGGCGTGTTTAGTCAGGTTATAAGCAAATGAATTTTGTTTACCTATAATTGCCTGATCTGAGGCTATAAGCACAATAGCGCCGTTGTTTTGGGTTTTCATTATTGGTAATACACTTTGCACTGCCGCATACGCGCCTTTTACATTAAGCGCAAATAGTGCATCGAGAGTTTGCTCATCGGTACTTTCTATGTTGGCGCTTAAATGTTTTCCTGCATTAGAAACAAGTACATCAATGCGCTGCGTTTGCTCAACTATGGCATTAATACAACGACGTACAACAGTGACATCGCTTACATCACAATGATGAAACTCACCAAAGTTACTTGGTGTTATATCAAGGTTATGTACTTCATAGCCGCTTGCTAGTAAGCGTTGTACTACCGCTAAACCAACACCTTTGGTGCCGCCGGTAACAATAGCCACTTTTGACATACTTGCTCCTTTATTTGTTATTACTTTTAATTAGTGAGAGTGACCACATCCGCCTGCTGCATGCACATGGCCGTGCGATACTTCTTCGCTGGTGGCTTCACGTACCGACACTACTTCAACATCAAAAGTCAGTGTTTTACCTGCAAATGGATGATTTAAATCACAATCGGCATTAAAGCGGCCTACTTTAATAATAGTTACCTGATGACGACCTTGATCCGAGCTTACCATTGCGGTCATGCCTGGTTTCCATACTTTAACTTTGCTTTGTGTTTGTAAATGCTTTAACGGAATGCGTTGTACTAAGTTATCAACACGTTCGCCGTATGACTCGCTTGGCGCTAATGTAACGCTAAACTTTTCGCCAGCGGCTTTGCCTTCCAGCGCATTTTCTAAACCAGGAAGCATGCCTTCGCTGCCATGAATATAAGTAAGAGGCGCTTCGTTAGTGCTGGTTTCTATTTGCTCACCGGCTTCGCTAAGGGTGTAATGAAATTCAACGGCTGAATTTTTACTAATTTGCATGCTTATCTCTTTAAATTTTGACTGTATTAGTTAGAGCGTAATTTTACGCGAAATATGTTTTTTTAGAAACTTAACGTGGCTGATTTAATGTTTTTTGTAGATCTAACAATAAATCTTTTTTAATTGTTGTTACTTGAGGCTTTTCGGCTTGAGGAATAAATAACACTAATTGAATACCTGGTTTGAGCATACTCGACGCCGACAGTTTATTCCATTTAGCTAGGTCACTATGCGGCACATTGTAAAGCTGACTAATGCTCCACAAGGTATCGCCTGGTTGCACTTCATAGTCTATTTCGAGTGTTGCAATTACCACTTCTTGATGCTCAAGGTAGGGGCTAATTTTATAATCAATAGTCAATGATTCCGGAAGTGTTTTGGGCTGGCCAACAAGTAATTTTTCACCAATGCCAATTAAGTTGTTTTGTTTATTATTAAGTTGCTTTAAGGTACTTAAAGGCATGCCAAAGCGCCTAGCAATACTGTAAAGCGTATCGTTTTGTTTAACTATGTACTCTCCAGCAAAGTTAGTTTTAAAAAACGAGCTGTTTAATAGTGCCTGTTGCTCAATTGGCAGTAATAACGTATGCGGACCATTGGGTGAACTTTGATTTTTTAAATACCCTTGATTAAGTGCATGTAGCTGCTTAGAGCCTACTCCAGAGAGCTTGGCAATGATTGAAAAATCAAATTGTTGGCCTACATTCATATGGGTGGTCAATGCTTTGTAAGCGAGCTTTGGGCGTTTAAAACCTTGTTGCGGGTGTTTAACTAAGTAGCTTAGTGCCAGTAACTTGGGTACATAATCGGCGGTTTCTTGAGGTAATTTTAGCGACCAGTAATCAGTGCTTTTACCGTGCTTTTTATTTTGTTTAATCGCGCGTTTAACTCGCCCTTCACCGCTATTATAAGCGGCGAGAGCGTGCAGCCAATTGCCATCAAAGCGTTTATATAAGTAACTTAAATACGCCAGTGCTGCGTCGGTGGCGGCAAGTACATCTTGGCGGCCGTCATACCATTGATCAGACTTAACCCCAAAATGATGTGCAGTTGCTCCTACCAGTTGCCATACGCCAACGGCTTGCTGCGATGAGTGTGCAGTGGGTCTAAATCCGCTCTCTACAAAAGGCAGCAGTGCTAACTCTATTGGTAGTTGCTGTTGTTCTACCTTTTTTACAATATGGTATAAATACGGAGCGGCTCGTTTGCTCATAACTTGCAGGTAATCGGGTTGCTGCAAATACCAATTAATACGCTTTTTCAGCGCTTTATTTTGCTCAATAGGAAAATGCAGATTATTAGCGATATGCTGCCATAAGTCAGTTGTTTTGGCCGGTGGCTTTATTATTTTATTTTTTGTATTTTTAGGCGGCGTTATGCGTAAGTTAGTTTTTGTGCTTTGCGGTGTTTTTAATTCACTAGGGGCGCTGTAACTTGGCTTAAAGTGAGTAAATATTTGCGGTGCTTCTATAGGCTCTGGCTTGGTGGTTTCACAGCCAAATAAAAAAACACCTAAACAAGCTAAAGCCAAACTGCGCATAACATTCACTTCTATTAAAATCCTTTTACTATTTTAACACAGTCCGTTGTGTTGAGTTATTTTGCGTTTATCGCGCGAATTAATCCTGCTTGTAAAAATAAATTACTCGACTTGGCATTAAGCGACTCTTGCATGTAGGGTTTAATCGCGACATCAGGAAATGACAGCATTAATTGCTCTATTGTTTGCCCACTATTATTAGCTACATGCTCTGTAATGGCGGTTAAAAATGCGTGCGACTGCTGCAGTTGCGACTTATTAGTTAGTTCACCATGACCAGGAATTATAGTTTTTAGCACTGAGTCATTAATATATTGTTGTAGCAGTGCGCGCCAGCTGCTTAGCTCGCCGTGGCCAGGGTAGGGAAGCCAGTCAACAATATCTCCACCAATCAAAGTGCTGCCACTGTTAGTTGTAATGGTTAAATCGCCATTGGTATGTGCTTGATGGGCGTTTAAAGTAATTTCAAAATTGCCTAAGTCTAATGTTTTATTGGTGTTTATGCTTATTTCAGGTGCATTGAGTTGATATTTTTGCCAGCGGAATAGGCGCTGTTTAGCGCGTTCTAACTTTGTACGCCACTGCGCTTGCTCATTTTCGGGGAGTGTTGCTAAGCGTTGGTAGCTAAGCTCAATGCTTTTTTCGAATCCTTCTAGCTTATCGTTAAATGCTTGCTGATAAAGGGCAAAGTCAGTTTTTACTTGCTGATGGGTAATTAATTGCGCATCGGGGTAAAAGTGCTGCATTACAGCCATCCCTAGCAAATGATCGTCATGAAAATGAGTGGCCACTAAGTAACACAAAGGTGTTGTTAAGTGCTTTTTTAAATCGCTAGCAAGTTGTTCTACTGCAGCAAAGTTGCCGCTGGTATCTACTAACAGTGCGCATTTACTACCTTCAATTAATACTTGGTTTGAGTCGTAAAAACGTAGTTTATGCTGTTGTTTTAAAAATTGAATATTGGGACTTATTTTCTCCCACGTAACATCGGCGTTAGCATTGGCTGCAAAATAAAAAGAGTTAAGCAGTAGTAGGTACTTACTTAATTTAAATAAACGCAGGGCTGACTTCATATAACGCTCTCTATTATGGTTTAAAAGCTGCGTAATAAATAAAAGCGCTCTAGGCGCTTTTATTTATTATGTTTAGAGTCATTTGATAAGTGCTGACTCAACTTATCAATGAGTTGATCTTGGTGTTGCAGATCAACGGCTTTTATAGTCTTTGCTTCTAGCAATTCGTGGCTTAAATTTAAGGCTGCCATAAGTAGGGCATTTTGCTCATTTTTAACAGTAGAGCGTTGTTTCATTTGCTCAACTAAATCATTGAGATTTTTAGCTGCCGCTTTAAGTGCCTCTTCTTGCCCAGGTGGGCAAGCAAATTGCTGCTCTTTACCAAGCAATTCAACAGTGACTCGCTGGTTTTGCAGCTCAGACATTAGCTAGCCTGTTGTGCGCTTTGTAACTTATCAAGCAGGCCAGATAAAGTAGTGCTGGCATCTTTTTGCTTTTCTTCGTTTTCAAGGGCTTCTAATTGCAAAAGCTCGTTGTCGTCAGCGAGTTTACTATTTTGTTCTTTTAAATTAGAAACATCAGCTTGTAATTGATTATTACGCTGAATTAATTGGTCGATCAGTTGTTCGAGTTGTTGAAGAGTGTTGTTATTCATAAAGGCGCTCATATAACTGTAATTAAGGTAATGCAAATGTAAAGCAAAGTTTGTTTATTTACCAGCATTTACGCTGGTTTTAGCTGATTTTTATTCTCTGTTAAGGGATAATTCAGTGTATTGGCTTTTTCATTCAGAAATGGTTCATTTTAATGGCCGCTTATCAGGGGATAGGTTGTCAAAGTACAGTGCTTATGGTTCACTGTTTTTATTAAATAGCGTATGGCGAAAATAAATAATGCTTAGTTACAGACACTCATTTCATGCCGGAAACCCTGCCGATGTACTTAAACATTTAGTGTTAGCACAAGTGTTAGGTTACCAAACTTTAAAAGATAAGCCACTGGATTATATAGACACTCATTCGGGTGCGGGCTTTTTCGAATTAGCAGCGGCCGATGCACAAAAAACACAAGAGTATCAAGACGGCATTGAAAAACTGTGGCAACACACTAGTAAACACTCAGCTTTAAACGACTACATTGCACTGATCAAATCGTTTAACCAAACAGCCAATTTAGAGTTTTATCCGGGTTCGCCAAAAATTGCGGAACACTTTTTACGCCGCCAAGATAAAGGCTGGTTTTTTGAGCTGCACCCACGTGATTTGTTATTACTAGAGGAGAACATGCAAGGGAAGCGTTCGATTCGAGTACGTGGCGAAAATGGTTTTGCTGGTTTGGTTGGCTTATTACCCCCTGCATCGCGTAGAGCCTGCGTGTTAATAGACCCACCTTATGAAGTCAAAGACGATTACGACACTGTTATTACTACGTTGATGCAAGCGTACCAGCGCTTTGCTACCGGCACATACATGATTTGGTATCCTGTTGTTGACCGTAGCCGCATTGAAAACATGGAGCAAGACCTAATTGACTCTGGCATGCGTAATATTCAATTATTTGAGCTAGCTACCAAAGCCGATACCGACGTGCATGGCATGACTGCCTCGGGGATGATAGTAATTAATCCACCGTGGAAATTAAAACAGGTTATGGATGAGGTGTTGCCAGAGCTGGTGAGTATATTGAGTGAATCAAGTGGTTTTTATCGCAGCGAGCAGTTAGTCGCAGAGTAACCCACATAGCAAAATGCCCAGTTAAACTGGGCATTTTAATTATTACTGCAGTTATTTTAGTTAAAGTAAACGGCTTTAAAGGTAGCTAGTTGCTCACCTTTTTCATCTTTTAAGCTCAACGATTCGCCATTAACTTGCCACTGCGCAGCTTTACTTAGCATGCTAGACATTGCAGCTTCTTGATCCATGTTTTCATGACACATTTTTTGCGTTGCCGCTATGTGATCAAAAGTCACCGTTTGCTCATTAACTTCATAACCACCGTTAAAGTTATTGCAGCCTAAAAATCCATGCACTTTGCCATCATTACTAAATTGAATGAAAGGTTCTTTTGTTGTAACCGTAACATTATCGCCAGCTAAAGTGATTGCTTTCCAATATGTATTTGCTAAATCAACATCTGGTTTTTGATCTACTTTTGTAACCACAATTTTGTACGGGCTGGTTTGTGCATCTGCTGCGAATGGGTTGTTATTGCTTGTGCTGGTGTAGAGTAGCTCACCATTATTTTCAATACGTGCACTAACGCTGTAGCTAAGTGCTTTATTAATTTTGTTAGTGTCGTAGGCAAGCTCTACTGTATAAGGAGGACCACCATTTAAATCAATAACCTGCTGGCTAATAACGGTTGCTTTAATATCCATTTTAGATACATCGGCAAGTGTTACTGTTAGCTGTGAATTAGGCGCCAACATGCTGCGATCAAGGTAACTAACTTCAGTTGTTAGCGTTGCTGTTGACTCTGCCTGTGTTGCCTGTGCAGTGTTCTTTGCATCATCACATCCAGATAATACCAATGCGCCACTGGCTAAGAAGCTGATCCCTGCTACCGATTTTAAAATTGAACTTGGCTTACGTTTAAACATCGTTGTTCCTTTAATACTAAATTAGATGATTTTAAATGATGATAGTGCTTAGTTACTTAATCAAGGCTTAATTGAGGAGTAAAAGTTTGGCTTAGTGATTGTTACAACGCGTAAAAAAGGGCGCTTATGCGCCCTAAATAAATATTTTTACTTTTTAACAAACTTGGTCAGAATTACAATACGTTGACCATCAACACGCCCTTCTATATGTTCAGGATTGCTGGTTAAGCCAATATTACGTACCGCAGTACCGCGCTTAGCGGTTAGGCTGCTGCCTTTTACATCTAAATCTTTAATTAGCGTTACGGTATCACCGGCTTTAAGTACTACGCCATTGCTATCAAGATGTTTTAAGTCGTCATCTTCAGCAAGTACTTGTTGAGCCCATGTTAGGGCATCTTCTTCTAGATAAATCATGTCTAGGGCGTCTTGTGCCCAGCCATTGTCGGCAGCTAAGCGGCTCAACATACGATAAGCCACTACCTGAACTGCAGGAGTTTGGCTCCACATGCTGTCGTTTAAACAATGCCAATGGGTAGGGGTTAGCTCAGCGGTGTCTTCAATTTGATCTTTACATACTTGGCAAGTGTAAATGCATTTATCTGAGTGGGCTTCTTTAACTGGCGGAACTTCGTACACAGATAAAGTATCTGTTGCTGCACATAATTCACATTGGTTATTACTACGTTCTACTAAGGCTTGTTCAATGCTCATATAGGAGGCTCTTATGCTGTTTTTACAAAAATATTATGTGGTTATTATACCTCCATCTGGGCTCTTTGTGTACATTTGCACTAAGGATTAGCGCATATCCATATAAAAAGTATGGTTATATCTTGTTTGTAACTGCAAATTACAATAATTAAATACAGCAAGTTAGGTTTAGTGTTGAGCAAGACGCAGCGTTTAAGTTTGCGTATGATAAGCGCATGATGGTTTATTTTTTTGATATGTTATGCGCTTACTTCTCCCTATAGTTAGTATTTTAATTGCTTTAGTTTTATTGGTTCCCGGTGTTACCCAGCCTGTATTATCCCTAGAGGGGAAAATAGATAAGTCTAAATTAGCGCAAACAGGCATTGAGATGATTGCCGATGAAGGCGACCGCAACACTCGAAACATGCTGATGATGGCATCAAGCATGTTTGGGTTAGATAAGCTTGAAGGTGAGATAAGTGCTTATCAAAAAACACGCAGCATTTGGGGAACGGTTAACGAACTGGCTCATAATAAAAATTATTTAGTGGCGGTGTTGGTGGCTTTTTTTTCAATTGTAATACCGACTATTAAGTTACTAATGCAATTAGTCTTTTGCTTATTGCCAGCGAGTAAGTTTAAGCAAAATCTGGGAGTAACTATTTGCGCTTTGAGTAAGTGGAGTATGGTAGATGTGTTTGTTATTGCACTTATTGTTACTTACCTTGCAGGCAATGCCGAGGGTGAAACCGGTGGGCTAATTAAAATGCACGCCGAACTGGGGAATGGCTTTTGGTATTTTACCGGTTATTGCTTATTTGCCATTGCCGCGAGTAGTTTTATTAAAACCGATGCAAAAAATATATAAAGGTTTGTATTAACTATTCAGTTATCATAAACTTCGCTAGAACCTAGAACCTAGAACCTAGAACCTAGAACCTAGAACCTAGAACCTAGAACCTAGAACCTAGAACCTAGAACCTCAATAAGGCAACTTTTTGCAACGCATTTACTCTAGTTTACTGATCATCGCTATGTTACTCACGCTTGTGGGTCAGGCTGTTGCATCTGTTGCTATGCTATGTGAAATGCCGCACATGAGCCAAACACAGCATGCTGCAACTAATGTTGCAACTGAAAAAGTACATCAGCAAATGTCAGTCAGTATGATGAATATGGACTGTTGCGATGATGCAGCAACCGAGCAAGAATGTAATTGCCCAATTAATGCTTGTTCAGCGTACTCAATGTTAAGTGTTGATGGTTTATTTAGCACCCCACTGATTATTTCTGAAAAAATACAGCTCTATCCCTCACAAAACCAACACCATTTAGTCAGCTCGCTATACCGCCCCCCTATGTCTGCTTAATTGCAGGATAGGTGTACCTAAAATTAGGTCAAGTCGTTTAATTCACCTTTTCTGCCTCTAAATTAATCTTTTAATTTTAGTGGAGTAAGTGATGAATCACTTTGCAGTATTTAAAGTCAGTTTTTTAGCGCTAATGCTAGGAACTGCAATCTCAGCACACAGCAATGAACTTAGCCTAGATGAGGCGCTTTCGTATGCGCTAAACCATGAGCCTTGGCTAAAGGCAAGCCAGTACCAACAAGCCTCAGAGCAAGCACAAAGTATAGCCGCAGGTAGTTTGCCTGATCCGGTATTAACTTTGGGTTTAATGGGCGTGCCAACCGATGGTTTTGCTTTAGATCAAGAAGGTATGACGCAGCTAAGTATTGGTGTAAGCCAAATGTTTAGTCGTGGCGACAGCCTAGCATTAAAACAGCAAGCCTTAGCACAATCTGCGCAGCAACATCCTTGGTTGCGAGCCGATCGCCTTGCACAAGTAAAAACAATTGTTATTGAATCATGGCTTAATGCGTACAGAGCTCAGCGCAGCATTGCGCTTATCGAACAAGATAAAGCCTTATTTTCGCAACTGATTGATATAACCGAATCAAGTTATGCCAGCTCGCTAGGCAAAACTCGTCAGCAAGATATTATTCGCGCTCAGTTAGAGCTCACTCGCCTAGAAGATAAATTAGTAATGCTAGCGCAGCAACTTGAAAGTGCTAAAAAACGGCTGTCGCAATGGTTGCCAATGAGCATGCTAACTCAACCAGTAAGTACTAAAAACACAGCTATTGAGCCGTTAATTAGTTTTACCACGCTGGAATTTGAGGCGCTAATGTCGTTACTTATGGCGCATCCCGCGATTGTTGCTATTGATCAAACAGTAACAGCTAAGCAAACAGAAATAGCACTCGCAAAGCAAAGTTATAAGCCGCAGTTTGGAGTAAATATGGGCTATAGCCATCGAGGTGATACGCCTATGGGAGACTCACGAGCCGATTTACTCTCTGTTGGGGTAAGTATTGATTTGCCGTTATTTACTAGTAACCGCCAAGATCAGCAAGTTAACGCTGCAATAGCGACAGCTGAAGCAGTTAAAACTCAAAAGTTAATAGCGCTACAAAAGTTAAAAGGGATGTATTTCAAAGAGTTTAGCCAATTAATGCAGCTACAAAAACGCGATACGCTTTATCAAACTAAGTTATTACCGCAAATGGCAGAGCAAGCCCAAGCCACACTCAATGCATACACGCGGGACGACGGTGATTTTTCAGAAGTTATGCGTGCTCGTATTAGTGAGCTTAATGCCAAAATTGACGGCTTAAATATTCAAATAGACCAACAAATTATTATTGCTCGTCTAAATTATTATGCCAGTAGCCAAGACGCTGCTGTGATGCTTGAGCAATTAGGAGAGCAAAATCGTGAATACTAATTTAAAACTATTAATAGCAGCTGTAGTGGGTGGTGGAGTAACGGCATTAGTATTATCGCTTATGCCCGCGAGCAATACTGATATTAAAGCAAGCACAGAAAAACAACCACTGTACTGGGTAGCACCCATGGATAGTAATTATCGACGTGATGAACCCGGGCTTTCGCCAATGGGCATGGACTTAGTGCCTGTTTACGATGAAGCACCAGGCAGTAGTAGCAATTTAGATGGCCCAGGCGCGGTGACTATTTCGCCAGCGGTGGTTAATAATTTCGGGGTAAGAATCGCCAAAGTACAGTACAAAGCGTTACAAAATGAAGTTAAAACGGTTGGCTATGTGCAATATAATCAAGATCAACTTATTCATATTCACCCTCGTGTAGAGGGTTGGTTAGAAACGCTTTATATCAAAGCAGCCGGTGACAGTGTTGAGCAAGGTGAGCCACTTTATACCTTGTACTCACCGCAATTAGTGAATGCCCAAGAAGAGTTTCTATTAGCGCTCAATCGTAACAATCAGGTGCTTATTCGCGCAGCTAAAGCACGCTTAAAGTCACTTAATATATCGGATGATTTTGTAGAGCGGCTGCAAAAAAGTAAGCAAGTAATGCAAAACATTACCTTTTATGCCATTCAAAGTGGCGTAGTTGAAGAGCTAAATGTGCGCGAAGGTTTTTATGTTAACCCCGGCACCACTATGATGAGTATTGGTAAGCTTGATGAGGTATGGGTTGAAGCGCAAGTGTTTGAGCGCCAAGCTGAGCTAATTAAGATTGGCCAGCCAGTAAGCATGACGCTTGATTATTTAAGTGGCCAAAGCTGGCAGGGTAAAGTGGATTATATTTACCCAACACTCGATGCTAAAAACCGGACCTTGCGAGTGCGCCTGCGCTTTAATAACGAAGGCCATAAACTTAAGCCTAATATGTTTGCCCAAGTAAATATTCATACTCAAGCCAATAAAGCGCAATTAGTAGTCCCTAAAGAAGCGGTGATCCGCACCGGTAACCAAAACCGTGTAGTGGTTGCCTTGGGCGAGGGGCGCTTTAAATCTGTGGCTGTAGAAATGGGCAGAAGTGATAGTAAAAACACCGCAATATTATCAGGAATAATGACAGATGATGACGTGGTGGTTTCGGCGCAATTTTTATTAGATTCAGAATCAAGTAAAAGCTCAGACTTTAAACGCATGCAAGCCCCTCAAGCTGTTAGCTCTGTATGGAGCGAGGGCATTGTTAATAGCATTATGGCGGAACATCGTATGGTTAATATTAGCCATGAGCCGATAGCTGAACTTGATTGGCCTAGTATGACAATGGACTTTACGGTTGCTGATGATGTTGACTTTACTGCTTTTGAAAATGGCCAAACATTACATTTTGAGCTGACTAAGCAAGCTGATGGCAGTTATGTATTAACGGCTATTCATATAATGAAAAGCACAGTAACAAATAGCGAAAAAAATACAGCAACTGTTTTGGGCACAATTAACAGTATTGATAAAGCACAGCGCATAGCAAATATTAGCCGTGGTGCAATAGAAAAATGGGGACGCGAACCTGCAAGGCTCGATTTTACCTTTGCAGATGATATAGATTTAACCGCACTTGCAGCGCAGCAACAAATAAACTTTACCTTTAGTTTGCAGCAAGGGGAGTTTGTGATTAGCCACATAAATGGTGAGCACTCTACAAGCGCATCAGGTAATCACACTATGCAATTGCATAACGCGCATTAGGAGGCAATATGATAGCTGCAATTATACGTTGGTCCGTTCTTAATCGCTTTTTTGTGTTGTTACTGACCGTTATTTTAATTGGCGGGGGCTTATTTGCTGTTAAAAATACCCCAGTTGATGCCTTGCCCGACTTATCAGATGTGCAAGTAATTATTAAAACCTCGTATCCGGGGCAAGCACCGCAAGTAGTGCAAGATCAGGTTACTTTTCCACTTACCACCGCAATGTTATCGGTGCCAGGAGCGCAAACAGTAAGGGGCTTTTCATTTTTTGGAGACTCTTACGTATATGTAATATTTGATGAAAAAACCGATTTGTACTGGGCACGTAGCCGAGTACAAGAATATTTAAGCCAAGTAGCGAGCCGCTTGCCAGCTACAGCCAGCGCAGAGCTTGGCCCCGATGCCACCGGTGTTGGTTGGATTTACTTATATGCACTGGTAGATAAAACTAATCAGCACGATATTAGCCAATTACGCAGCTTACAAGATTGGTTTTTAAAATTTGAATTACAAACCGTACCTGGCGTATCTGAGGTTGCCTCAGTAGGGGGCATGGTAAAACAGTACCAAGTTACGGTTGACCCCGATAAGTTACGAGCTTATGGCATTCCACTGAGCTTAATTCAAACTGCCATTGCCCAAGGCAATCAAGAAATGGGCGCATCGGTAGTCGAAATGGCCGAGGCTGAATACATGGTTACTAGCACCGGCTATATTAAAAGTGTCGCCGATTTAGAAGCGATTCCTTTAGGTGTAAATACTAATGCCACACCACTGCAATTGCGTGATGTGGCCGATATTCGTCTAGGGCCGCAAATGCGCCGTGGTATTGCCGAACTTAATGGCGAAGGCGAAGTGGCTGGTGGCGTAGTGGTAATGCGATACGGTGAAAACGCGCAAAAAACCATTGAGCTGGTAAAAGCAAAGCTCGAGTCATTAAAAAAAGGGTTACCAGCGGGAGTTGAAATTGTACCCGTGTATGACCGCTCCAACTTGATTAAAGATGCAGTTGATAACTTAAGCAGTAAATTACTCGAAGAGTTGGTTGTGGTTGCTTTGGTTTGCATTGTATTTTTGTTTCATGTGCGCTCATCTTTAGTAGCGATTATTACTCTACCACTGGGTATTTTAACAGCATTTTTAATTATGTACTGGCAAGGTATTAATGCCAATATTATGTCGCTTGGCGGTATTGCCATTGCAATTGGCGCTATGACCGATGGCGCTATAGTGATGATTGAAAATATGCACAAACATATGGAAAAAACCCCACTAACCGATGAGAACCGCTGGCAAGTGGTGATCGATTCGGCCAGTGAAGTCGGCCCCGCATTATTTTTTAGCTTAATGATAATTACGGTAAGTTTTATGCCGGTATTTATTTTAGAGGCGCAAGAAGGGCGTATGTTTGCCCCGCTGGCGTACACTAAAACCTATGCTATGGCTGCCTCTGCTGGGCTTGCAATTACTTTAGTACCGGTACTTATGGGATACTTTATTCGCGGCAAAGTAATTTCAGAGCAAAAAAATCCGGTTAACCGCATGCTGGTAAATGCTTATAAACCATTACTTAACGCAGTACTTAAGTTTCCTAAAGCAACTTTGGCCTTAGCTACGTTGATTGCAGTGATTGGCTTTTATCCTGTAAATAAAATGGGGAGCGAGTTTATTCCCCCCCTTGATGAGGGCGATTTAATGTATATGCCAACTACTTATCCAGGTATTTCGATTGGTAAAGCACGGGAGTTGTTACAGCAAACCGATAAATTAATTGCCACTGTGCCAGAGGTACTAACTGTATTTGGTAAAGTAGGGCGAGCAGAAACCGCCACAGATCCAGCGCCGCTTACCATGATAGAAACCTTTATTCAGCTCAAGCCTAAAGATCAATGGCGCGAAGGTATGACCCTAGATAAACTCAAAAAAGAGCTAGATAGTTTAGTGAAGTTTCCTGGGGTAACTAACGCATGGGTTATGCCAATAAAAACCCGTATTGATATGTTAGCAACCGGCATTAAAACCCCGGTGGGGATTAAAGTTGCTGGCCCTAAATTGAGTGAAATTCAAAAAATAGGTCAACAAATTGAAAGCATTTTAAAAGATGTACCGGGTACGGCATCCGTTTATTCTGAGCGAGTTGCTGGTGGGCGTTATATTAAGGTAGATATAAACCGTGAAAAAGCGGCGCGCTATAGTTTAAATATTGCCGATATACAGCAAGTTGTAGCTACTGCTATTGGCGGCACAAATGTCACCCAAACCGTAGAAGGGCAAGAGCGCTATCCGGTAAATTTACGATACCCGCAAGGTTACCGCGATTCACCTGAGGAGCTAATGTTACTTCCTATTGTAACTCCAGCCGGGCAGCGTATAGCTTTAGCCGATGTTGCTAAAGTATTTATTGAAGATGGCCCAGCCGGAATAAAAAGTGAAAATGCCCGCTTAAATGGTTGGAGCTTTATTGATATAGAAAATATTGATATTGGTACATATGTAGAAAACGCCCAGCAAATTTTGCATGAGCAATTGATACTACCAGCAGGATATTCAATTACCTGGGCTGGGCAATATGAATATATGCAGCGTGCTAAAGATAAGCTTGCTTACGTATTACCACTAACGTTAGCCATTATTGTAGTGCTGCTGTATCTGAACTTTAGAAGCTTTGCGGAGGTATTGATTATTATCGTTACTTTACCGTTGGCGATGATTGGCGGAATATGGCTAATGTACCTAGAAGGCTTTAACTTTTCGGTGGCTGTTGGGGTGGGCTTTATTGCACTTGCAGGGGTGGCCGTAGAAATTGGGGTGATCATGCTGGTGTATTTAAATCAGGCCTACCAAGAAAAAATTACCCAAGCACAACAAACTGGTGTGCCGCTTAATTATGAGCAGCTTAAGCAAGCAATAACAGAGGGCGCAGGGCTAAGAGTACGCCCCGTAATGATGACAGTAGCTACTATAGTGATAGGTTTATTACCGGTACTTTATGGCACTGGCACGGGCAGTGAAATAATGAGCCGCATAGCAGCGCCTATGGTAGGGGGTATGTTTAGTGCGGTTGTTTTAACCTTATTAGTAATACCGGCAACGTATTTATTGTGGCGCAAACGCGACCTATAATATTTACATTGGTTATGTAACTTATACTGAAAAACAGTATTAAGTTACATAGCCTGCAACTTTACTATTGATATTGCTCACTTTTTTATATGGCACGATTTACGCATTACTATGTTTACTCAGCTCAAGTAAGGAATGCAGATGCAAGTTAAAACAATTCAACAAATGTATGACTGGACTATCTTGTTTCATACACAAATGGCGGCCAACTTTTTTAGTGTGCGGGAACTATTAGGTGAGCATAATACTCAATTAGTTGATTACTGTACTAAATACGAAAAAAAACTCGCTGAAGATTTAATTGGCTTTAAAGCAATCACCACCATAAATACGTTAGATACCTACTGCTATGAGTATTTTGCAGAAAATCCAGAGCTACTGAATTTTACTGATTTAGATCGAAGTACCCAATTAGATGAGCAAGCTATCCAGGGCTATTTGTCTGATCAGCATCAAAAAGTAATAAATGCTTATGAGTACTTAGAGGGAAAAACACAAACTGCAGACGGCAAAGAAAAACTCGGACAAATACTGCAGCTTGAGTACCAAGGATTAAAACAAATGGTACAAAGCATAAACCGACATATAGATATGTAACCTGCTCTCCGGATAACAAACTTATCTCAAGCAGCTATTTTCAGCGTTAACGGCGTTGAATTTTCTTGCAATAGGCCAGCTATTGACGCGTAAATTCGCCTTATTTTCACTGAAAATTTCTAGCTAGAGAAAATAAAATTAAATATAACTATGATTCAATACGTTAGTAAATCTCTTAACCAGAGTTCAGGTTATGTAAATTTATATACAGTTAAAACTAATAAAAATAACGGCGCTACACTATGGTGTGTAGCGCCGTTATTTTGTTAAACCTTTTCTACATCAACAATTAAGTCGCTTGTTATCGACTCTAATGCATTAATTACTTCTTCTTTATTCAACCCATTAGGTAGTGTTACTGTAGCAACAGCACTAAAAATAGGCACGCCCCAATTAGGTGCGCTTTGTTGCCTTGAGTTTAAGTGAGTAATATTGGCTCCTTTATGACGAATTACACTTGCAAGCTCTTGCACAATACCCGGGCGATCGTTACCGGTAATAACAAAGTTAAGTTGCTCACGTGTGGCGGGTTCTATTTCTGTATTGCCTGTTTCAATACGTACATCAAGTTTAGGCAGAGCATTGAGCGCATTTTGCAGTGCCTGAAAATGCTCTTCGCTAACTTCAATCTGAATAATACCTGCAAAGTGACCGAGCAAATGGCTCAAGTTGCTGCTTAGCCAGTTGCCATGATTTTCTAAAATAACGGATGAAATGCTCTCTACTAAACCAGGACGATCTTGTCCTAAAATGGTTATAACCAACTGCTTCATAAATAGTTCTCTTCTTTAAAGCCCAAATAAGGTAATGCATAGGCATTAAGTGTTGTTTAACTCTATTCAGAGTTCAGGTTAAATATTATGATTTAGTTGCTAAAGTTAGACCTTTAATCCTACAGTGCAGCCCTTGCAACAAACCATAATTATTAACTAAATGCTTCCTGAGTATTGACCTCGATAAATACTTTGTCCAATAAATATAATATTTAGTTCATCAATACTGCATAAACACGGCTGCTATTCGATCTTAAAGATATTTAAATTACACGGTAAATAATTATTACCGCTGTAACATTACTGTCACTTTGATGAAATATAATCACTGCAACGTTAAGATTAAAGGATGTTTTGATGACTTCCAATCCGAATAAGCCGACTTTTAATACGGATCGAAGCCGTCTATTTAAAGACCGACTTGCCCAGTTTGGCATAACCGTAGGTGGAGTAATGGTATTAATAGCGCTGCTATTAATTTTTTTCTACCTTCTTTATATAGTACAGCCAATTTTTGAATCAGCTAAAGTTGAAAAGCGCGACAGTTTTAATCTTACAAACGCAGAGCAAATAGTGGGAGTAGGCGTTGAGGAACAAACTGAAGTTGCTTATTTATTAAGCCAGCAAGGGAGTGTTGACTTTTATAGTGTTGAAAAAGCTAACTTTGGTAAAAAGCTAAAAACGCTAGAGGTAACCCTGCCTAGCGATGTGAGTAGCTTTGCTACCAGTGCACCGTTTCAGGGGCAATATGCATATGGTTTAGAAAATGGCAGTGTAAAAATTGTTATTCCTAAATTTATGGTGACGTTTCCAAATAACGAACGTAAATTAACTCCGCGTTTAGATTATCCGCTAGGCGAACTTGCTTTAGAGGTAGACGAGCAAGGTGCTGCTATAAAGCGTTTTGCATTTAGCCACTTTGAAGACAAAACAGCCGTTGTTGCGCTAACAGCCGACAAGCGCGTTTTATTTAGTAGCTTTGTTGCTGAAGAAAACATGTTTAGCGGCGAAGTAGAATGGCTTGTGGAACGCACCGAGCTAGATGTTGCTGGGCGAGTAGATGAGTTACTTATGTCGCCAGATACTACCCGAGTATTTGTGCGCTCAGCTAATCAAATTTATGTTTACGATACGCGCGACCCAAGCGAAGTAGAGCAAATTCAATTACTGTCTGCCAATGAAGAAAACGCTAATATTGTTGCGGCGCAATTACTTGCGGGCGCTAACTCTCTTATGTTGGCAAACGATAATGGAAAGGTATCGCAGTGGTTTGAAATAAATACCGACAGCGGCCGTGAATATCAAAAAATTCGTTCATTTGAAACAACAAAGCAAAGTAAGTTAAACGTATTTACTGAGTTTTACCGCCGTACCTTTTTTACTACCAGTAGTAATGGTGAGTTAGGTGTTTATTACACCACAAGCCAAGCAAAATTGTGGCAAGGCAAAGTAAGCGAAGGAGCAATTAAAAACTTTGCTATAGCACCGCGTGCAAATGCAGCGCTAATTGTTGCCGACAACAAACTAACCGTATTAGAAATTCATAACGAACATCCTGAAGTTACTTGGTCAGCACTTTGGCAAGAAGTGTGGTACGAAGGTTACCCAGAGCCAGGTTATATTTGGCAATCAACCTCAGCCAGTGACGACTTTGAGTCTAAGTTTTCGTTAGTGCCTATTTCGTTTGGTACTTTAAAGGCGGCATTTTACGCCATGCTATTTGCCGTACCTATCGCGATTTCTGCTGCCATTTATACCGCTTACTTTATGTCGAGTGAACTGCGTAAAGTGGTTAAGCCAACGGTAGAAATAATGGAAGCACTTCCTACCGTTATTTTGGGGTTTTTAGCGGGCCTATGGTTAGCGCCTTTAATAGAGCAGCACTTACCAGCCATAGTTGGCTTACTGGTGTTATTACCTTTAGGTATTTTGGCCACTGCGCTTGGTTGGACTAAATTACCAGCCAGTATTCGCCATAAAATTCCTGAAGGATCGCATGCCATTATACTTATACCGGTAGTGTTATTTATTGGTTGGTTTTCGTTTGCGATGAGCGAAACTGTTGAGCTGTGGATGTTTGATGGTAACGTGCGCCAATATTTAACTAACGAGCTTGGCATGACCTTCGATCAGCGTAATGCCTTGGTAGTGGGTATTGCGATGGGCTTTGCTGTAATTCCTACTATATTTTCGATTGCGGAAGACGCGGTATTTAGCGTGCCTAAGCATTTGTCTAATGGCTCACTGGCACTGGGTGCAACACAGTGGCAAACACTGATACGCGTGGTATTACTTACCGCCAGCCCTGGAATATTTTCTGCGGTAATGATGGGCCTTGGCCGCGCAGTAGGCGAAACCATGATAGTGCTTATGGCAACCGGTAATACCCCGATTATGGATTGGAGTGTGTTTCAGGGAATGCGTACGCTTGCGGCAAATATTGCGGTTGAAATGCCAGAGTCGGAAGTGGGTAGTTCGCATTACAGAATATTGTTTTTAGCAGCATTTGTATTATTTATATTTACCTTTGTTTTTAACACCATTGCTGAGTTTGTTCGTCAGCAACTGCGTGAAAAATACAGCTCAATGTAAGTGGAGAACACGACATGGTAAAGCAGTGGTTTAGGTCTGGTTCTCCTTGGATTTGGATGACCGGTGGTGCGGTGAGCATCAGCTTAATTTCAGTAATTGGTTTATTAGCTATGATAGCGTGGAAAGGGTTAAGCTTTTTCTGGCCTTCTGAGGTAGTGCAATTTGAGCTGGAAGGCTCAATTGCAAAACAAACTATTATTGGTGAAATTTACGATCGAGAATTGGTACCCAAAGCGCGTTTAGCGGCAACCGGTGTTGATGTTTCGGCATATGATAGGGAAGAATTTGAGCGGTTATTAATTAAAACAGGTAACCGTGAATATGTAGATTTAGATTTTCGTTGGATATTAAACACCGACATAAAAAACCAATCAACGCCTACCACCCTTGCCGTGTTTGAGCGTAGCAAAAATGGTAATTTTTATGGCTACGTAGAAGGCGTAATTGAAGACGGACAACCTGTTACCGGCGATAAGGTAGCCTATTTACATAAGCTGGTTGAACGGGCAGTTGATTTAAACGACGAAGCACTTGATTTACAAAACGGTGATATTGGTCATATTAACTATGAACTGGAACGTTTAAGGCTAAAAGAAAAATCCTACTTACTTGATAATGAACTTACAGACGAACGTGTTGCTGAGCTTGCAGAGGCGCGTGCAGAACTACGTGCCGAGTATGCGGTGCTCGAAAAGCAACTGTTTGCACTGCGTAAACAAGCACAGCGCGACCAAGTTATGGTTAAAGATATGCGCGGCGAAATAGTCACCATTCCATTGTATCAAGTATTAGATGTGTGGTTTCCAAACGACATGAGCTTTTTAACCAAACTGGGCCATTACTTTATCCAATTAGGTAAGTTTGTATCAGATGACCCTCGCGAAGCAAATACCGAAGGTGGCGTATTTCCGGCCATATTTGGTACCGTGTTTATGGTTATGCTAATGGCTGTTATTGTGACGCCATTTGGGGTGGTTGCTGCAATTTACTTGCATGAATACGCGGCTAAAAATGCGGTAACTAAGATGATCCGTATTGCGGTAATTAACCTAGCCGGTGTACCTTCTATTGTATATGGTGTATTTGGCTTAGGCTTTTTTGTTTATATGCTAGGTGGCAGCCTTGACCAATTATTTTATCCTGAGTCATCACCTACTCCGGTATTTGGTACACCAGGTGTTATGTGGTCGGCTTTAACACTGGCAATACTTACCTTGCCTGTGGTTATTGTTTCCACTGAAGAGGGACTATCGCGTATTCCAAGTACGGTACGCCACGGA
Source organism: Pseudoalteromonas sp. SCQQ13 (assembly GCF_015864415.1). Lineage (NCBI taxonomy): Bacteria > Pseudomonadati > Pseudomonadota > Gammaproteobacteria > Alteromonadales > Pseudoalteromonadaceae > Pseudoalteromonas > Pseudoalteromonas sp. SCQQ13. The sequence continues at coordinate 28,706 of NZ_JADYXG010000020.1, forward strand.
TCATTAGCGCTTGGTGCCACACAAGCAGAAACCTTATGGCGTATTGTTATACCTATGGCAAGCCCAGCAATTATGACCGGTTTAATACTGGCTGTTGCGCGTGCAGCAGGTGAAGTAGCGCCATTAATGCTGGTGGGTGTAGTAAAAATGGCACCTACGTTACCGCTTGATGGTAACTTTCCATACTTTCACTTAGACAGAAAGTTTATGCACTTAGGTTTTCATATTTACGATGTTGGCTTTCAAAGCCCGAATGTTGAAGCGGCGCGACCGCTGGTATATGCAACGGCATTTTTATTAGTGTCGGTAATTATTACCCTCAACATAACCGCTATTGGTATACGTAATCATTTACGTGAAAAATTCAGATCGCTTGAGCTTTAATAAGATTTAATAGGTAACAAACATGATTTCAGTCGCTCCAAAAGTAAATCAAGCCAATACCAGCTTGAAGTTAGACTTAGACAATTTAACCACAGAGCAAACAGCGTTAGAGATTAAAGATCTCGATCTTTACTACGGCGATAAACAAGCGCTGAGTAAAGTAAATATGAATATTCCAAAGGGCCAGGTAACAGCCTTTATTGGCCCGTCGGGGTGTGGTAAATCAACCTTATTACGGTGTATTAACCGCATGAACGACTTAGTTGATATTTGCCGCATAGAAGGTGAAATACTGCTACATGGACAAAACATTTACGATAAAAGCGTTGATGTAGCGGCGCTGCGTCGTAACGTAGGCATGGTATTTCAGCGACCTAACCCTTTTCCTAAATCAATTTATGAAAATGTGGTTTATGGTTTGCGCTTACAAGGTATTAAAGACAAACGTAAATTAGATGAAGTAGTTGAGCAATCATTGCGTGGTGCAGCGCTGTGGGATGAAGTAAAAGACAGGCTACACGACAGCGCTTTTGGGTTGTCGGGGGGACAGCAGCAACGTTTAGTTATTGCGCGCTCAATTGCTATTTCGCCAGAAGTATTACTGCTTGATGAACCTACCTCGGCACTAGACCCTATTTCTACTTTAGTAATAGAGGAGCTAATTAACGATTTAAAGAGCAAGTTTACAGTGGTAATTGTTACCCATAATATGCAACAGGCCGCCAGGGTTTCTGACCAAACGGCGTTTATGTATATGGGGGAGCTAATTGAATACTCAGACACCAATACTTTATTTACAACGCCTAATAAGAAAAAAACAGAAGACTATATAACCGGTCGTTACGGCTAATTCAGCCGATATTATGTGTACAATATTGATAGGATAATAACGATGGAACATAACATTAATAAGCATATTTCTGGCCGTTTTAATCAAGAATTAGAAAACGTACGCAACCTTGTGCTTAGTATGGGCGGGCTGGTTGAGCAACAGCTTAACAGTGCGTTAGATGCAGTGAGCCAAAATGATGCTATGCTTGCGCAAAAAGTGCGAGAGAATGATTATAAAGTTAATGCAATGGAAGTAAGTATTGACGAAGAATGTACGCGAATTATTGCCAGGCGTCAGCCTGCTGCAAGCGATTTGCGTTTAGTGGTGGCTATTGCAAAAACCATTGCTGATTTAGAGCGTATAGGCGATGAAGCAAAGCGAATTGCTAAAGTTGCATTAGATTCATTTACTAAAGACCAACAGGCTTTATTAGTAAATATTGAAAATATGGGACGCCAAGTATCAAAAATGTTGCACGATGTACTTGATGCATTTGCACGTATGGACGTACAACGTGCATTTGAAGTACACAAAGAGGATGCTAAAGTTGATAGAGAGTACGAAGCCATTATTCGTCAAATTATGACCTATATGATGGAAGACCCGCGCTCAATCCCGAAAATTATGGATTTAGTGTGGTCAGTTCGTTCATTAGAACGCATTGGTGATCGGTGTCAAAATATTGCTGAATATATTATTTATTTTGTTAATGGAAAAGATATTCGTCATACATCTCAAGAAGATATAGAAAAGTCTTTATAATTTTTTTAATTAGTCCTTTTTATTACAACGACGAATTATAATTTTTTTTTAGTTTGCTGGCGGTTGAGCAATAAAAAGCGTTCACAATCGAGCTTAATACTGTAAAATTCATGCCGCACAGCATACTAAATTGATTTAAGGGTCAGTTATGCAAACTAACGCGTTTCTAGGAGTATTTGCAAAATCTCCTATCAAACCAATGGAAGAACATATTCGAAAGGTTCATCAAGCTAGTAAAGCTTTGATTCCTTTTTTTAATCACGTATTTAAAGAAGAATGGCAACAAGCTGAAGAGCTACGTTTAACCATTCGTAATTTAGAACGTGAAGCCGATGAAATGAAAAGAAATATACGTTTACAACTACCGCGTGGATTATTTATGCCGGTAGAGCGTACAGATCTGCTCGAATTAGTAACCCAGCAAGATAAAATTGCCAATAAAGCAAAAGACATTGCAGGGCGTGTAATTGGTCGTGAGATGATCATACCAAAAGTAATTCAAATCGACTTTTTAGCTTATTTAACACGTTGTGTTGATGCTACTAAACAAGCATCTAATGCGATAAATGAGTTAGAAGAGCTATTAGAAACAGGTTTTAAAGGTCGCGAAGTGGCCTTGGTTGAAAAAATGCTCGTTGAATTGGATGCCATAGAACAAGACACGGATGAAATGCAAATTAAAATACGCCGCCAACTACGCGCAGTAGAAGGTGAGTTAAACCCGGTTGATGTGATGTTTTTATATAAGATCATTGAATGGGTTGGCGAGCTTGCAGATATTGCAGAGCGCGTAGGATCACGTCTTGAGCTGATGTTAGCTCGTTAATTTAAAATCAGTTCAAAAACGATAGATTAAGGTTACACAATGGATATCATTGCATCTTACGGCACGGTATTAATTTTAATTGCCGCAGCAGTTGGCTTTTTTATGGCTTATGGTATTGGCGCAAATGATGTTGCCAATGCAATGGGCACATCAGTAGGCTCTAAAGCGCTAACGATTAAACAAGCGATTTTTATCGCGATGATCTTTGAGTTTGCAGGTGCTTACTTGGCCGGCGGCGAAGTTACATCGACAATTCGTAATGGCATTATTGATTCAACGCCATTTATGGATATTCCTGAATTAATGATATTAGGTATGATTTCTGCGCTTTTTGCAGCAGGCGCCTGGCTATTAATGGCATCATTCTTAGGATGGCCAGTATCAACTACTCACTCTATTATTGGCGCTATTATAGGTTTTGCTTTAGTTGCAGTAGGCAGTGAAGCGATTCATTGGAACAAGGTTGCAGGAATTGTTGGTAGTTGGATAGTAACGCCTGCTATATCGGGTTTTATTGCCTACTTAATATTTATGAGCGCACAAAAGCTTATTTTTGATACGGCTACTCCGCTTAAAAATGCTAAACGTTTCGTGCCAATTTATATGGGCTTAGCTGGCTTTATTATGTCACTTGTGACAATTAAAAAAGGCTTAAAACATATTGGTATTAACTTAGGCACAGTGGAAGGTATTAGTCTATCTATTGCGATTGCAGTAGTAGTAGGCTTTATTGGTAAAATTGCAATTTCACGTTTAAAAATCGACCCTCAGGCCGATAAAAAAATGCAATTTAATAACGTTGAAAAAGTTTTTGCAGTACTTATGGTCTTAACGGCTTGTTGTATGGCATTTGCTCATGGTTCTAACGACGTTGCTAATGCTATTGGTCCTCTTGCGGCTGTGGTAAGTATTGTTGAAAACAACGGTGAAATTGCAAAACAAGCGGCTATTGCTTGGTGGATATTACCACTAGGTGGTTTTGGTATTGTGGCCGGTTTAGCTATTTTAGGTAAAAAAGTAATTAAAACGATTGGCGAAGGGATCACACATTTAACCCCTAGCCGTGGTTTTGCTGCTGAATTAGCTGCTGCTTCAACTGTTGTAATTGCATCTGGTACAGGCTTACCAATTTCAACTACGCAAACCTTAGTGGGTGCGGTGTTAGGTGTAGGTATGGCACGCGGTATTGCCGCACTGAACATGGGTGTTATTAGAAACATTGTAGTTTCTTGGGTAATTACATTGCCAGTGGGCGCAGGCCTTGCTATTGTTATTTTCTACGTACTAAGAACCGCATTTGGGGTTTAATAAAAAAGTACTTAAAGACTTTTAGCTTGAAAAGATCTCAATGCCCTAGGTGTTGGGGTCTTTTTATTTGTGGAAAGACAAAATGACTAATCTTCCGAGTATAAAACAGCTGCAGTATTTACTTGCAGTACATCAATATCAACATTTTGGCCGCGCTGCTAGTGCGTGCTTTATTGGCCAATCAACATTAAGTACAGCCATTCAAAACTTAGAAGAAACACTAGGCTGCCAACTTATTGAACGTGAAAACCGCAGTTTAATGTTTACCACCATTGGTGAGGAAGTAGTTGAACGTTCGCGCAAAATTATTCACGACACAATTAGTTTAAAAGAGCTCACTAAAAGCTTTTTAACGCCGCTGAGTGGTAAGTTAACCGTAGGGGTTATTCCTACTATTGCGAGCTTTATTGCCGCGCCTTTGTATCACTTTTGTAAGCAAGAATTTTGCGATTTAGAACTGGTATTAGTAGAAGATACTAGCGATAAGTTACTCGATAAATTAGAGCATGGTCAGATAGATTTAGCCTTATTAGCACTGCCGTATCAAACCGATAAGTTTCATACTCAGGTGTTAGCTAGAGATCATTTTAGTTTGGTACATCACAAAGACTACACGCCAGCAAAGAACGTGCAAGACTTTAACTTATTACCCGACGCCAGCGTGTTCTTACTAGAACGTGAGCACTGTATGACCGGACACGCGCTTAGTGCATGTCATTTAAACCGTGTCAGCTGCATAAACCCGTTTGAAGCAGCCAGCTTACATACTTTATTGAGCATGGTGGAGTATCAGTTGGGGGTGACCTTTTTACCGCAAATGGCGATTAATGCCGGCATTTTAGATAATAAAAATATGCTAGCAACTCCATCGGCGAATGAGGCATACCGTGAAATTGGTATTTTGTGGCGTAAAACAACCGGACGAATTCGCGACTTTAAATTGTTCAGCCAGCAATTAGAGGTGTTTTTAAAACACCAATGTAGTTTAGACTTTGCTAAAGAGACAGCAACAAGCAGCTAAGATAGCTGCTTGTTTTCATGGTTATGGCTTTCATATGGTTCTAGTTTAGGTAAAAAAAGTAAATAAACCCAAACAACCAGATTAAAGTAAGGCACTAGCCCTAATACAGTAAATACCCGAACCGGATAACCTTTAATGTGTGCATATCGGTAACACTGAAACGCAATTGCAAAATGCATAAGTAGTAATAAAACAACTAGCTGTGTCATATTTACCTCCTTAAACTCTAATAACATCCAACATCCAACATCCAACATCCAACATCCAACAAATTGTCGTCTTATTTGGGCTGATTTATAATGTCATGTTTTTTTGCGCTTATCCTATTAATTGCGCGACATTTGCTGATTTGTAAGTAAAGTATAGCCGAGAAAGATAATTATGATAGTAGTAAAGAGCTTAATTTTGTTTACAGCTGTTTATTTTTTGCTAGGTAGTTGTTGGTAAAACGTTTTATTTTTTAAAATCTTTTCAAGTTCACTTTTAACACCTTTAATAGGCATAGGGCGAGCTATAAAATAGCCTTGGCCGTAGTCAACGCCAATTTCTTTTAATGCAAAAAATACTTCTTCGGTTTCTACATATTCAGCCACAGAGCGCTTATCGAGTGAATGACTAATGTCGTTAATGGCCTTTACTAGTGCTAAATCAATAGGGTCGTTGAGCATATCGCAAACAAACGAGCCATCAATTTTTACATGCTGTGCTGGCAGTTGTTTCAAGTAGTTAAAAGTACTGAAGCCGGTGCCAAAATCGTCAATCGAAAAGTGGCAGCCTAAAATATTGAGTTTTTCAATCATTTTACGCGTAGCTGCTAAGTTGTTAATGCTGGCAGATTCGGTAATTTCAAAAATTATTTGTGTTGGTAAAACCTGATACTTTGCTAAATTTGACTCTATTAATGGCACTAAACGCTCATCTAAAAATGACTGCGCAGAGAGATTTATAGCTACTTGGTTAAGTTCTGGGTAGAGGGCAACATTAGCAATTGTGTTACGAATAACGCATTGATCCATTAAAAAAGTATCGTTTAGCATTTCTAATGAAGGAATAAATTGATTAGGAAAAACTAGTTCATCATTTATTTTTAAGCGCAGCAGCACCTCAAAGTAAGCAACTTCATTGCGCCTAAAATCCCAAATTGGTTGGTAATGCAGTTCAATGCTGTCTTGTTGTAGCGCTTGGCGAATACCATGACCCCACTCTAAACCCGTTTGTAGCGTATTGTTATGGGCATCTTGTTTTGCATAGCAATGTACTAAATTACGACCTAAATTTTTAGCGATATACAGGGCAATATCAGCTTGTTTTAAACATTCGCTCGGGTCGCAATTCTTTTCGGTAATTTGAGTTAAACCAATTGAGCAACTGATTGAGTATATTTGCTCCTCAGACTTAAATTGATTTTGTTCAATTGCGTTACATATACCTTCGGCAATTAAATGCGCGTCAAGCAAGTTGGTATGTTTGAGGATCACAGCAAATTCGTCGCCGCCAACTCTACACACTAAATGCTCGGTACTTATGTTTGTTATAAATAATTGCGCTACTTCTTTTAAAACAATATCGCCTTGTTGATGGCCTTTACTGTCGTTAATTATTTTAAAGTGATCTAAATCGATATAAATAAGCGCGTGCTCAATATCTGAATGGGTGTGCTGAGGTTGGCAAATACGATTCAGCTGTTGGTCAAAGTAATAGCGATTATGCAGGCCAGTAAGCGTATCGTGAAGTGCTAAATGGCGCAGCTGCAGTTCCGCTTGTTTTCGTTCATGAATATTGTCGATTGTGGCGGTAATAGTGGCGTTATTATGGCTGTTTTGTATGAGCTGTAGCCGACATTCAACCCAAATTTGGCTGCCATTTTTATGTTGTAGCCTTATTTCAACTTGTTGTTTGTACTCACCACCACAAAGAATGTCGTCTATTGTTGCTTGTAGTTTTACTTGGCATTCAGCAATACAAAAATTAGTTAATTGCTGTTGTAGTGTCGATTTAACGCCAAAGCCACTTAATGCTTCCCACGCTGGGTTGATAAAGCGAATAAGCCCTTGCTGATCAAGTTCTAGAACTACAGTATTTAAATGCAATAAAATACGTTGATGCGCAGAAAATAAATCTCGGTATCGCACTTCGCTTATGCTCAGTTGCTCTACTTTGTTAGCAAATTCAGCGTAGCTCACCATAAAGTCTTCGCGACGCGCTGCATGGTCGCATACTTTATTTAAAAATGGCGGATCGTATGGGGCACGTATAAAGTCGGTGACACCCGAAAGTAAAAGCTGCTCCGCATAATCTGCATCATCACTATCTATAATAGTTACAATTGCTTGCATAGGATTATGTTGTAAAATTTCAGATACTAGCACGCTCGACTCTTCTGCTCTTGCAGCGGTTGCATCAAGTAAAACAATTGCAAATTGTTGCTGGTTATAAGCATTAAGCGCGGCTTGGCTCGAGGTAACATGGGTAATCGAAAAGTTTAGCAGTAACGGCTTGCTGATTTCATTGGCTTTAGTGTTAGTCGGCTCTAACAGTAAGAGGTTTAAACGACTGCTTTTTTCTAAATGGTTAGCGAGCACACTTGCCAGCACTTGCGGCAGCATGTCTTGGCGCTCAAAAGGTAATACTGCATCAATACCGTAGCTGCGGGCAGTAGTTTCAGCTATTCGTTCACAATAAATAGGGGGAATAAGTAAGATTGGGGTATTTTTAGGGGTATTTAATAAGCCCGAGCGAATCATTCTTGAGAAGCGCCAGCCATCAATTTTACCTACATCAAGGCCAGTAATAATTATATTAACGGCTTGTTTTTTTAATATTTTTAAAGCTTGTTGGCTATCAGATACTTCTATAAATTCAAAAACATTTAATTTCTCTAAAGTGGCTCGAATAGTGCCACGCTCAGCACTGCTGGCGTTTAATATTAGCAATTTAAGCTGATTTACCACGTTTAGAGTACCCCTAAAAAATCACGATTATTCAAAAGAGTAAGAGTAATGATATTTACCGCTTAGGACAAGCGTATTTACGGCATGATAATAAATGCAGTAAAACAAGTGTAATTTAATGAGAATTTACCTGATTTCTTGAGCTTCATAAGCGATAGATATACACTTGGCGCGACTTTAAATGATGTGGATTACCAACTATGCGCGTGGCTGATTTTAGCTTTGACCTTCCCGACGAATTAATTGCTCGTTTTCCTAAGCAAGACAGAACAAGTAGCCGCTTATTGAGCCTAGATGGCCCAAGTGGTGTAGTTGAGCACAAAGTATTTAGTGATTTGCTTGAATTAGTTAACGAAAATGACTTGTTGGTGTTTAATAACACGCGAGTAATACCTGCCCGTATGTTTGGTCAAAAAGCGTCAGGCGGAAAAGTTGAAGTATTAGTAGAGCGTGTGCTTGATGAGCATAGAGTGCTGGCACATGTGCGCGCGAGTAAATCGCTAAAGCCTGGCAACGAAGTAATTCTTGAAGGCAAGGCAAAAGCAACCATGGTTGCGCGTCACGATACCTTATTTGAGCTGGAGTTTGAGCATAGCCAAAACGTACTCGATATATTAAATGATATTGGCCATATGCCATTACCGCCGTATATAGATCGCCCTGATAACGAGGCTGATCGTGAGCGTTATCAAACCGTGTACGGCGAAAAGCCTGGAGCGGTTGCGGCTCCTACCGCCGGTTTGCATTTTGACGATAAGTTAATGACCGCGCTAAAAAATAAAGGCGTACAAATGGCTTTTGTTACACTGCATGTGGGAGCAGGGACGTTTCAACCGGTGCGTGTTGCCACGGTAGATGAGCACATTATGCACTCAGAATACATAGAAGTGCCAGATGATGTGGTTGCTGCTGTAGCAAACACTAAAGCCAATGGTGGGCGTGTTATTGCCATAGGTACAACGTCTGTACGCTCTCTAGAATCGGCAGCAAAAGTACACGGTGGTAAGTTAGATACTTACTTTGGTGATACCGATATATTTATTTATCCGGGTTATCAATTTAATGTGGTTGATGCCATGATAACGAACTTTCACTTACCAGAGTCAACGCTTATCATGCTGGTAAGTGCCTTTGCCGGACAAAACAATATTATGGGCGCATATAACACCGCCATAGAGCAGCAGTATCGTTTTTTTAGTTATGGCGATGCGATGTTTTTAACCCGTAAATAAACACCACAAAATTTACTTGTTTAAGCTGGCTATTTGCTTTTAAATCAGCATTGAATTTACCGCAGTTAATAGTATTAACGCAGTAAAAAGGGTAGAATCGAGCGGTTAAATTATAGCTTGTTGGACTGTTTTTCCGACATTGAGGACAATATGAAATTTGAATTAGACACTACAGACGGTAAAGCGCGCCGCGGCCGCTTGATTTTTGACCGTGGTGTAATAGAAACTCCAGCATTTATGCCTGTAGGTACTTACGGTACTGTTAAAGGCATGACACCGGATGAAGTAAAAGCAACAGGCGCGCAAGTTTGTTTAGGTAATACGTTTCACCTAATGCTGCGCCCAGGCACTGAAATCATTAAGCAACACGGTGGTTTACATAAGTTTATGAATTGGGATTTCCCGATTCTAACTGACTCAGGTGGCTTCCAGGTGTTCAGCCTAGGTGCTATGCGTAAAATTACCGAAGAAGGCGTATTATTTAGCTCCCCAGTAAATGGCGAGAAAATTATGATGACGCCAGAATCATCAATGCAAGTACAGCGCGACTTGGGTTCAGATATCGTGATGATTTTTGACGAATGTACACCATACCCTGCTACCGAAAAAGAAGCTAAAGATTCAATGGAATTGTCACTTCGCTGGGCTAAACGCTCAAAAGAAGGCCATGGCGACAACCCATCTGCACTGTTTGGTATTATTCAAGGTGGTATGTACCCAGAGTTACGTGCACAATCGCAAGCCGGACTTGAAGAAATAGGCTTTGATGGCTATGCATTAGGTGGTTTATCGGTAGGTGAGCCGAAAAACGAAATGATCAATATTCTTGATCATTGCGCGTACAAAATGCCAGCAGACAAACCACGTTATTTAATGGGTGTAGGTAAGCCAGAAGACTTAGTTGAGTCGGTACGCCGTGGTATTGATATGTTTGACTGTGTTATGCCAACCCGTAACGCTCGTAATGGTCATTTATTTATAACCACAGGTGTGGTTAAAATACGTAACGCAGTACATAAAACAGATACTGGCCCGCTTGACCCTGAGTGTGATTGCCATACCTGTGGAAACTACTCACGTGCCTATTTACATCACCTTGATAAATGTAACGAAATTTTAGGCGCACGATTAAACACTATTCATAACTTACGTTATTATCAACGTGTTATGGAAGGCTTACGTAACGCAATTAGCGCAGGTAAGTTAGATGAGTTCGTTCAGGATTTTTATGCTCGCCGTGGCCAAGACGTGCCAGAGCTTGCAGATATAACAAATTAAATTTTAAAAATTAAAGAGGAAGTATCATGAGTTTATTTATTTCGAATGCCCACGCAAGTACTGGTTCTGCATCTGCCGGTGGCGGAATGGAAATGCTAATAATGTTAGCTATTTTCGGTTTGGTTTTTTACTTTTTGATTTATCGCCCGCAAGCTAAGCGTGTTAAAGAGCATAAAAGCTTAATGAGCGCGATGGCTAAAGGTGATGAAGTACTTACCCAAGGCGGTTTAGTGGGTAAAATAGTAAAAATTGCAGATGATAAAGATTTTGTTGTTATCTCATTAAACGAGCAAGCAGAAGTAACAGTACAAAAATCAGCCGTAACTGCGGTATTGCCAAAAGGCACAATGAAGTCGCTATAAAAATAATAAGGACGACCCCGTGTTAAACAAGTTTCCACTTTGGAAGTATTTACTTGTTTTAGCTGTGGTAGCCGTTGGCCTTTTATACGCCTCTCCAAACTTGTATGGTCGCGATCCGGCTATACAAGTTTCTGGCGCTAAAGGTGCTGATGTTGATCTCAGTGTAATAGACAAAGTAAACGCAACCCTCAAAAAACATAACGTTAGTGTTAAATCAACGAAACTCGAAGATGGGCAAATACTCGTTCGCTTTAGAAACGTTGAAGAGCAGCTAAAAGCGCAAGATTTATTGCGTAACTCTCTTAGCGATGATTACATTTCTGCTATAAACATGGCTCCAGCGCAACCAGCTTGGTTAAAAGCGGTTGGCGGCAACCCAATGAAGCTAGGCCTAGACTTAAGTGGTGGTGTGCATTTCACCATGGAAATTGACATGGCGACAGCCGTTGATAACCAGCTTGAGCAAATGGAAGAAGACTTTCGTAGCGACCTACGTGAAGAAAAACTTCGTTATCGCAGTGTTCGCCGTGTAGCGGGCTCTGATCGTATGCGTGTAGAAATGCGCAGCGAAGAAGATAAAGACGCTGCAGAGCGCTTCTTAAAAACGCAGTATCCATTAAATGTATACATAGATGATAGCAGTAACGATAACGCATTTTATGCGACTATGAGTGAGCAAAAACTCAAAGAAATTCGTGATTACGCTATCAAGCAAAACGAAACGATTATTCGTAACCGTATTAACCAAATTGGTGTTGCTGAGCCAAACGTACAGCGCCAAGGTGCTGAGCGAATTATTGTGCAACTACCCGGCATTCAAGATACTGCTCGTGCTAAAGAGATTTTAGGCGCAACGGCCACACTTGAGTTTCGCGAAGTAGAAGAAAACGCCGATATTAGCGCTGCTGCTCAAGGTCGTATCCCACCGGGTACTGAAATGATCATGAGCCGTGACGGTTACCCTGTGGTACTTAAAAAACGTATTATTCTTGAAGGTAGCCATATTACTGGCGCGCAATCAGGTAGCGATGAATACCAACGCCCGCAAGTAAGTATTACGCTAGATAGCAAAGGTGGGGCAAAAATGAATGCCTTTACCAAGCGAGCTATTGGTAAGCGCATGGCCACGGTATTTATTGAATACAAACCATCAGGTAAAAAAGATGCCGACGGTAAAGCGCTTCCGCCTATTAAGGTTGAAGAAGTTATTAACGTAGCAACTATTCAAGCACGCCTTGATCGCTCGTTCCGTATTACCGGTATTGATAACCCAGCAGAAGCACATAACTTAAGCTTATTACTACGTGCTGGTGCACTTGTAGCGCCAATTCAAATAGTTGAAGAGCGCACCGTAGGGCCAAGCTTAGGGCAAGAAAACATTGAAGCAGGTATGACCGCGGTAGCACTTGGTTTTGCATTCGTACTTGCATTTATGCTTATTTACTACAAAGGCTTTGGCATGGTTGCTAACCTTGCGCTTGCTGCTAACTTAGTACTTATTATTGGTGTTATGTCGTTAATTCCAGGCGCAACGCTTACTTTGCCTGGTATTGCCGGTATTGTACTAACTGTAGGTATGGCGGTTGATGCCAACGTACTTATTTTTGAACGTATTCGTGAAGAGCTGGCCGATGGCCGTAGCCCTCAACAAGCCGTTCATTTTGGTTATGACAGTGCATTTAGCACTATTTTCGATGCCAATATTACCACCTTAATTGCTGCCGTTATTTTGTTTGCTGTGGGCACTGGCCCAATTGCAGGCTTTGCGGTTACGTTAGCAATTGGTATTTTAACGTCAATGTTTACAGCTATTGTTGGTACACGTGCGATTATCAACTTATTTATCGGCGGTAAACGTGTTGATAAACTTTCAATTTAAGGAGTAGCCATGCAAATTTTAAAATTGGGTAGCAAAACCCTACGTTTCATGTCTCTTCGTAAAGTGGCAATGGGTTTTTCAACGTTATTAATTTTAGCGGCATTTATATCGGTTTTCACTAAAGGCTTAAACTTTGGTTTAGACTTTACCGGTGGTACTGCCGTAGAAGTTGGCTTTTCGCAACCTGCAGATCTTAAAAAGGTGCGTAATGTACTTGCCGAAAATGGTTTTGCAGATGCATCGGTACAACTGTTTGGTTCAAGCCAAGAAATTTTAGTTCGTTTAGCGCCGCGCGGCGATGACGTAAAAGCTGAAGTTATTGGTAACCAAGTTATTGCTGCATTAAAGCTAGCAGACGAAAGCGTAGTAATGCGCCGTATTGAGTTTGTTGGCCCAAGCGTAGGTGAAGACCTAAAAGAGCAGGGTGGCCTGGCCATGTTAACTGCGCTTATTTGTATCTTGATTTATGTAGCGTTTCGCTTTGAATGGCGTTTTGCAGTAGGCGCAGTAAGCGGCTTAATTCACGATGTTATTATTACCGTTGGCTTATTTTCGGTATTAGGTTTAGAGTTCGATTTAACCATATTAGCGGCTATATTAGCGGTAATAGGTTACTCGCTAAACGATACCATTGTAGTATCTGACCGTATTCGTGAAAACTTCCGCAAAGTACGTATTGATGACACGATAGAAATTATCGATATTTCTTTAACACAAACGCTTAATCGTACCTTAGTAACGTCAATTACCACTATTTTAGTATTAATTGCCTTGTTTATTTGGGGCGGTCAAACCATTCATGGCTTTGCTACAGCATTGTTATTTGGTGTGTTTATTGGTACTTATTCATCTATTTACGTTGCCAGCTCAGTTGCTATTGCACTTGGCGTAAGTAAAGAAGATTTAATACCAGAAGTGATTGAAAAAGAAGGTGCTGATCTAGACGCTATGCCGTAATAGATTTGTAAGCCGATATTAACCGCCCATCTGGGCGGTTTTTTATTGCCTGCAGATTGCCATAAAAATGTCATATTCGCTTGCTACTTTACCTTGAGTAAATCGTAATAGAGCTTAGCAATAATGAAGCAGCGTAAATTATTAAATGAAATTTTAGAAAATGGCACAATTACCACCTTGTTTCAGCCGCTTTTTGATATTAGCAGGCAGACCATTCTCGGTTATGAAGCACTCAGCAGAGGGCCTAAAAATAGCTGTTTAGAAATGCCTAATACACTGTTTCAGGTGGCTCATCAATATGGTCTGATTTCAGAGCTTGAGCTACTGTGTCGCTCTAAAGCTATTGAGAACTTTGTGCATTTGAAGCTGCAGGGCAAACTATTTTTAAATGTTAGTCCTAAAACGTTACTCGACCCAAGTCATCCTAAAGGCGAAACACTGCATCTCATTAAGCAGTTTGGTTTAGCAGCTCATCGGGTGGTGATAGAGGTAACAGAGCAAGAAAGGGTCGAGGATGAGTTTTTACTACAAAAAACCATGGCACATTACCGCTCTTTAGGCTTCACTATTGCAATTGATGACTTAGGTACGGGGTATTCTGGGTTAAAGCAATGGTCGGAGTTATGCCCAGACTTTGTCAAAATCGATCGTTATTTTATCGATCATTGCGATAAAAGTGTGGTTAAAAAAGAGTTTTTAAAGTTAATAACAGCTCTGGCAAAAGTAACCAATACGACAGTGATTGCAGAGGGAATTGAGCGAGCAGAAGAGCTAACTGTGTTAGAAGGAATGGGTATCAACTATGTGCAAGGGTTTTTACTTGAACGACCAAGTAATAAACCAAGTTATGTGCTTTCAGCAAGGCAAATTCAAGCACTGAGCTTTGCCGCAAATACAAACCAGTTAAATAACTCTATGGCTATTGGTTGGCTTGCAGTAGCGCAGCAAACTATTGATAGCGAAACCAGTTGTAAAGACGCCCATGCGCTATTTGAACGAGATAAATCAATTGCCAGCCTAGTGGTAATTAATTCGCAGTGTCAGCCAATTGGCTTGCTCCACAAAGAGCAACTTAGTGAAGTGTTTGCAGCGGCCTATGGCCATGCTTTGTATGACAAGCGTGCGGCCACTGTAGTAATGGACAGGCAACCGCTAGTGGTAGATGAAAACCAGCTGCTAGATAACGTTAGTCAGCAAATTACCGAATGCGACTTTGATATTCGCCGCCATATAGTGATCACCCGAGGGCAGCAGTATTTAGGCATTGTGCCAGTACGCGACATATTAAAACATATAACAGATGAAAAAATTCGTCATGCGCAGCACGCTAACCCATTAACTATGTTACCCGGTAATCTAGCTCTTAACGATGCCATAGAGCGGCGTTTAGCTACACAAAAGGCGTTTTCATTGGCGTATTTAGATTTGAACCATTTTAAACAGTTTAATGATTTGTTTGGTTATGCTAGCGGCGATAGTGTAATTAAACTATTAGCAAATATTACGATGCAGGCGTGTAGTAATACAAACAGTTTTGTTGGCCATATTGGCGGCGATGACTTTATGGTGCTATTTGATAATAATGCTGTCGCAGTGTGCGAGCATATTATTCGCCAATTTGAAATAGAATCACAGGTGTTTTTTAGTTCCGAACATATTAAAAATAAGGGATATTGGAGTGCAAATAGAGAAGGGAAGCCACAATTTGTGCCATTAGTAACACTGGCAATAGGCTTAGTTACTCCCGATTTACACCATTATAAGAATAGCCATCAGGTTGCAGCATTGGCAAGTAATGCTAAAAAATCAGCAAAGCGCTTTGCTCATAGCCATTTGTTTTTATGTCGGCGTAGTAAGCCAAGTAGTGTGGTTGCTAGGTTAGAAAAACAAGCAGTTTAATCGTCATAAATAATTTTTTGCAGACAACAAAAAAGGAGCCTAAGCTCCTTTTTTAAACCATGCAGTTTTTATTAACGAAGTAATGACTCAGTTAATACAGGGCGAATTTCGCGAATTATTGCTTGAGTTAGCTTAGGTGCGCCACAGATAATGTTACCACTATTGTTATAGTTTACGCCGCCAGCAAAATCTACAACCATGCCGCCTGCTTCTTTTACTAATAGCTCGCCTGCAGCAGTATCCCAAGGTTTTAAACCAATTTCGAAAAAGCCATCAACGCGTCCAGCAGCAACATAAGCCATGTCTAGCGCAGCAGAGCCCGCACGACGGATATCAGCTGTATGTATGAATAAAGCTTTAAACGCTTCTGTGTATGCATCTAGGTGTTGTTTTTGCTTGAAAGGGAAGCCAGTAGCTAAGATTGAACCGCCTAAATCAACTGTTTTAGAAACGCGTAAACGTTTGCTATTAAGTTGTGCGCCTTGACCACGAGAGGCAGTGAAAAGCTCACCACGAATTGGATCATAAATAACGGCTTGGTCTAAACGACCTTTTACTTTAAGTGCGATAGAAACCGCAAAATGAGGAATACCCTTGATGAAGTTAGTTGTGCCATCAAGCGGGTCAACAATCCATTGGTAATCTGCATCCTTACCTTTATGCTCGCCTAATTCTTCACCAACAATGCAGTGATCAGGGTAAGAGCGTAAAATGGTGTCGCGAATTATAGCTTCAGCTTCTTTATCAATGTTAGTCACTAAATCGTTAGTGCCTTTTTGTTGAACTTCAACTTTTGATAAATCTTCACTTGCACGAAGTATAATTTTGCCTGCGTTACGCGCAGCGCGAACCGCAATGTTTAACATTGGATGCATGGTATTACCTTTGGGTTGTAAAAGAACGTTTATATATTTTAGCTGGCGTATTTTAGCGACTTTTGCCATAAAGTAAACAACAAAGCCTAAATACTTTTGTTTGTTTTTTGTACTTACTTGATGTGCAGGGCATTTTATACAAATTCAGCATTGATGAATCTGCAAAGCACTTTTTAAATGTGTTCTAGTGCTTTAAAAATTTAGCATGTTTTTTACTCTTTAACCTGGGCCCAAGTTAAAAGCTATGAACATGCTTTTATAGGTAGTTCATCACATTGGAGTACCACTTTTACCACCAAGTTGGGTTTTTAATTGGTTAGCAAAGCTAATAAATTTTTCTTTAATGGTGCGCTTAATCTTTATTTCTACCGAGCCCATAATAGCCTTTCCCTCAATATGGATGGTCGGGCCTTGATGCTTGTTAAGTGCCACTGTTTTATTTTCAACACTACTAATAATGCTAAACATTTTTGATACTACATTAACGTGTTCTGGTACGTATATTTCATCACTGCCAAAAATACAGTTAACATGAATCGTTATCTCTTGGTGGGTAAAAATAGCATCGGTAAAATCAAGTACTACCGAGCCCATAAAGTTAGTCAGGTAAATATTTTTAGGCACAATCCACTGGCCACTTCTTTCATTGGAGCCTAAAATACTGCGTAATGTAAAGTCACTCTGGCTAAATTGCTGAGCGCTGTAATTGGGTGAAAATTGCGAATGTTTTTGGGCATTATATTGCTGATCAGTATTAAGGGTTAAATCCTCAACTAAGCTAACAAGGACTTCATTATTATTTGTAGCCATTGCCTCATCTAAACGCCTTTCAAATGCTTCTACAGAAATAACTCCGTGGCTGTAATTATAAATTAGTTGATCAATCACTTCTTCGCGCACTTGCTCTTGCGGGCGGTCTGTTATTTTTACGCTCATTAGGGTATTCCTTTTATTTTACTATTGTCACTATATAAGCAAAGCATATACCAAAAATATTATTGTTATTAATCAGCTTGTTATGTTTTTAGCCTATTTGTGACTTTGTTATATTAACGATCCATTAACCAAAATGGTAATTATCTAGTTATTTTCACTACTGAGAACTTTTTACCGATAAGTCGGTAAAAAAGTGGTGTATACAAAGTAAAGTTATTTTATATCCCGCCTTAACTATCTGATTTTACTTATTTATTAAAGTTGGCCTAAAGCTGGCATTAGTTAAAGTGTCTTTAATCAAAAGGAGAAAGATTATGAAAACATTTAACAAATCTATCATTGCGGCGTTAGTTTTAGGTACTACGGCTATGGGTGCTCAAGCGAGCAGCTGGGAAAATGAAAGTAAAGATGCTTGGATTGATGGTAAGGCTGAAACAGTGCTTCTTATGAACACTAACCTCAATAACTTTGACATCAACACTGATGTAAAAAATGGCAAAGTTATACTAACAGGTAAAGTTAATAGCGAACTCGACAAAGAGCTAGCAGAAGAACTTGTACTGAGTTTAGATGGCGTAACAGATGTTGATAACCAGCTTACTGTTGTGAAAAGCATGAACAGTAAAAGCCATGACAACATGAAAGATGATGATGGTAGCGGCTTAACCGACGCTAAAATTACCACAGTCATCACAACGCGTTATTTATTTAACTCAGAAGTTGGTGGTACAAACATTGATGTAGATACTGACAACGGTGTAGTTACTCTTACCGGTACAGTGAACTCAGATGCTGAAAAACAGCTTGCAGTAAAAATTGCTAAAAATGCTGAAGATGTTCGCGACGTAGTAGATAAACTAACGATAGTTGCAAAGTAATATAGTATTTATAAAACCCAGCTCTGCTGGGTTTTTGCTTATAAATTTTTTATTTATAAATAAGGAGAATATTTATGGATATTATACGTATTATTTTTTCAATCTTACTGCCACCACTGGGAGTATTTTTACAGGTGGGTTTAGGCTTACATTTTTGGATAAATATTTTACTTACGTTGTTTGGTTACTTCCCTGGAGTAATACATGCAATATACATTATCGCAAAAAAATAATTCATTTCTGTTTGTCGCGTAATATAAGCTGTAAGTTGCTTATTTAAAGCCCAATTTTTAAATTACGCGATATACAGCCTTCCATTTCACTTTTACTTAGCTGCCAGTATTAACCCTAAATTCTGCAAATTTTAATATTATACCCATAAAAAGATTACTATTTAAGCAGTTAGACCATTGATTGTTAAAATAAAGACTTTTGCTAGTGACAAGCCTCTAAAAACTTTTTATACTGCACCCCGCTTTAGTCGCTATGTGACTAAACGCTTCTTAAAAAATTAACTGTTTACAGTTATACAAAAAGTTGGCCCCTTAGCTCAGTTGGTTAGAGCACACGACTCATAATCGTTAGGTCCCCAGTTCGAGTCTGGGAGGGGCCACCATTTTTAAATATACCTACTAAAAATCATTCCAATCATTAACTAATAAATAGCTCTATGTTGTGTTAATTACACTTTAAGTATATTTTTGCCTGTTTCATTATAAAATAATAAATAGAATTGTTTTACGGCAATAAAAAATCCCTAGTTAGGGATTTTTTACAGAGTACTTATTAACGCTTTTAAGTTAATACCTATATTATTAATAACATGATCATTCTGACTTATTAAGTAGCTAATTAACCGCGTTAGAAATAGCCTATAGGTCACTATACATTATGACTTTGATTAGTGATTAAGCTGTTTTTTTGGTACTAGAATTGTTCACTAATTTAATGTGACGGGTAAAATAAATTAATTTTTACGGTAGATCTCATGTTCAATATCGTAAATATTAACGCTTAAACTGTCTGATGCTCTGCAATAGGTTTTTAAACACTCAAGTAGTTGCTCACTTAACATTTGTTTTTGCTCAATAGAACGTCCCGCCAAAATGTGTACCGCAATATGTATAAACCCCGACCCGCCTGCGCCAAGTAGATATTGCTGATAGGAAATAGCGCGTGTTTTTATGGTTTCTAAATCAAATAAATTACTTTGGAAAGCGGCGTTGTGAATTTTTTCTACAAGTACTTGTGGTAATACAGGGAGGTCTTCTGAGTGTTCAATAATAATGTGCGGCATTTAGGCGTTCCTATTATGAGTTACTACATGTGTGAACCTTATTATACCAAATACCAGGTTACCCGCTAACCCCTACAATGCTGAATTAGCATCTTTTTGTTTTGCACAATTAGCCATTAAGAAGTGGTATGGTGCGGCAAAGGTGAATGTATATAGCGCAATGTTTATTTTTTACAACATGTGTTTTGTAGCTGTAAATACGTTTAGTATAGAAAAATAAACCGTATCCCTCTTTAAGTATGTTGGAGAACACGATGAAGTATTTAAAAGTCAGCTTTTTACTCGCAGGTATGCTTACCTTAACAGCGTGCTCAGATGATGTTGCCTCTGTAAGCCTTGGGTTATTTACCACCAAGGATGTAATTGTAAATTCGCAACAAGACCCTTTAGTCACTGGGGTAACGTGCCATATTAGCCATATAGAAGCTAATTTAGATTTTTCAGACCCTTCTGATATGTCAATTTCGTGTCGGCAAACCGGGGTTATTACCGCAGAGCAATTGCAGCAGATTGATCGGAGTAAATCTGGGGAAGTGGTATTTAAATCATCTAAAAGTATTTTGTTTAAATCATTAAAAGTGCGTCGTATTTACGATGCTAAAGCACATACCTTATTGTATTTGTCGTACTCGACTAAAGAGTCTACGGGGAGTCATCATCATGCGTTATCTACTGTGCCATTATACAATACACAAGCATGGCAATGGGCGCTTGGGCAAGAGCGAGAGTAAGCTATGTTAGCGTTATTTAAGCCCAAACCATTACTGGCTGAGCAAGAGCAGCAATGGTTAATTGATACCTTTATATGGGCAGTTGAAAACTTTGATGTTGAGTTTTTTACCCAGCATACGCAAATCACTTTGCCCACGGTTGAGTTCTTTCCCGACTCGGTATCGAGTATTGAAGAAATGGCCACTAAGGTATTTAACCGCGTAAGTAGTTATGCGGGTATGACAGCGTGGCCTATTCAACTAGTTGCACCGCAGCAGCTCACTCCACAGGTTTTTCCACAGTTTAAATTTAGCCAACAACTACGTGGCGAAGGCGCTAAATTAATTGTACCGCCTAGCCAGGCTATTAATATTTCGTTTAATCCAAATCAAGTAAACCAGCCACAAGACTTAGTTGCCAGTTTTGCTGGAACGTTAGCGACTATTTTAATTCATCATGTAGGCGTATTACCACCGGGCGGAAAAGACTACTTAGCGCAAGCTGCTGATGCACTGGCTTGCTTTTTAGGCTTTGGGGTAATGATGAGCAATACGGTATATCAGTTTAAGGGCGGCTGTGGCTCGTGTTATAACCCTTATGCAAATCGCGAAGCGTCGTTGAACGAAACCCATACGGTATTTATGCATGCGTTAGTGAGTTACTTTAAAAATGATAAACGCTCTAAGCAGCATTTAAAACCGCATTTGCGCGGCCAATTTAAAAAAGCGCAAAAAGAAATTAAAGCATTAGTCAATAACTCAGCTAACCCGCTGTTATTAGCGTATATGCCAAACTAAGCAGAGATATTGTGTGAATTACTTAGACGAATTTTTACTGATTGCCGTAGCGCACTTTTTTGCAGTAGCAAGCCCAGGGCCCGATTTTGCTGTGGTATTAAAGCAAAGTGTGCAGCAAGGTAGGCGCAATGCTCTTTGGACTAGTGCAGGTGTTGGTGCGGCTATTTTATCATTTGAGCCGAAAAACTCCGTCCTTTAGGTCGGGGATGTAAGGTTTTAGCGCAACGCGCTAACAATAGAGCTTGAATCTTACAAAAACACTGTGTATCTTGTAAGGCATGAAAGAGATAGCGGTTAAACAACGGTTCTACCCAACACCTGAGCAAGTAACCTTACTTGAACAGACGTTTGGCTGTACGCGTTTTGTTTACAACTCTATTCTTCGTTGGCGTACTGATGCTTACTACAATGAGCAAATCAAGATTAACTACAGCAAAGCATCAAGCTATCTAACTGAACTCAAGAAAAACCCTGAGTTCCCTTGGCTTAATGATGTTTCTAGCGTTCCTTTGCAGCAAGCAATCAGAAACCAACAAACTGCTTTTAAGAACTTCTTTGAGGGTCGAGCTAAATACCCAACTTTCAAAAAGAAGCGCTCGAAACAAAGCGCACAACTAACCAAAGCAGCATTCAGATATACTGATGGTCAGTTGTTCATGGCTAAATCTAAGCAACCTATAAATGTTCGTTGGTCGCGAGAGCTGCCTAGCGAACCAACCACCATTACAATTAGCAAAGACAGTGCGGGTCGCTACTTTGTATCTTGTCTGTGTCGCTTCGAGCCAAAACCACTATCGATTAGTAAAAATACAGTCGGTATTGATTTAGGTTTGACTGACCTTGTTATTGCCTCCAACGGTTTCAAGTCTGGAAATCCCCGTCACACCAAGCGTTACGCTAGTAAACTAGCTAAGACTCAACGTGTGCTATCGAAGAAGAAGAAAGGTTCTTCTAACTTCCACAAAGCCAGAAAGAAAGTCGCTCGCGTTCAAGCAAAGATTGCTGATTGTCGTCACGACTTCACCCACAAACTGACTTCCCAATTGATAAACGATAATCAAGTGATTAGCTGTGAAAGTCTGAGCGTAAAAAACATGGTCAAGAATCGAAAACTTGCTAAAGCAATTAGCGATGCCAACTGGGGCGAGTTCGTGCGCCAACTTACCTACAAAGCTGAGTGGTACGGTCGAACTGTAGTTAAGATTGATAAGTGGTATCCAAGCTCTAAACGCTGTAATTGCTGCGGTTACGTTGTCGATTCCTTGCCGTTACATATCCGTAAATGGTCGTGTCCTCAATGCTCTAGCGAGCTAGACCGCGACATAAATGCGGCACTGAATATTAAAGCTGTCGGGCAGACAGTGTTAGCCTGTGGAGCGTAAGTAAGACTTTAGATTCTTTTGAATTTAAAGCGATACGCTATGAAACAGGAATCCCCCTCCTTTCCCGACTTGTCGGGCGCGAAGCGAGGTGGGGGAGGATGTCAAGGGGCTTAAATACTTGGCCGGTGCCTATTTAGCTTATTTGGGAGTGCAAGCACTGCGAGCAGCCAAACCGGGGGCAAATCTAAATGATAATATTGCCAACAAAACGGTGCCAGCAGAGCCCGTTTGGTTTGCCTTTCGGCGCGGCTTTTTAACCAATGCATTAAACCCTAAAGCCACCTTGTTTTTTATTTTAATAGCTTTGGCTATTCGTGTTGTAATTTAAAACCAAGTTACATTATTTAATTTTAGGAGTAGGTATGTCGCTTTATAATTTTTCGTTTGGCTCTAACATGTCGTCTCACCGTTTACTGGCGCGCTTGCCTAATGCTAAGCGCATTGGTACAGCCGTATTACAAGGTTATGAGCTAACCTTTGATATGTATTTTAAAGATGGCTCAGGTAAGTGCAGTATTAGCCCAAGTGATGCAGAGGATGCGTTAGTTTATGGGGTTGTTTATCAAATAAGTGATGCCGAAAAAGTCATTTTAGATGGTATAGAAGGTGCAGGTTACGACTGCGTAAATATAACCGTAAAGCTTTTAAGCGGCGAAGACGTTAACGCTCATTGCTATATTGCCAATACCCATGACAGTGAAGCGCTACCCTACGACTGGTATATTAAACACGTTCATCGCGGCGCGCTTGAAGCTGGCGTTCCAAAAGCATACAGTGATGCAATATTAAACCGCGCGCAAAAAAGCGACAGTAACCTAGAGCGTGCTGAAATTGAATTTGCAGTACATCAAAAATAATCATAATAAAAAAGGATAACAATGAAGTTAATTAAGTTTGCCACAATTGCTTTATTAGCAGGGGCTACGTTTAGTACCTGGGCACAGGTAGATACCAATAAAATAGAGCAGGTAATTAAAACCTCCATGGCACGTTTTGATGTGCCAGGAATGGCAGTTGCTATTGTTGAAAACGACAAAGTGATATTTGCTAAAGGTTTTGGTGTAACCCATATAAACACCGGTAATAAGGTTAATAAAGACACCTTGTTTGGCATTGCATCTAACACCAAAGCATTTACCAGTGCGGCGCTGGCTAAGTTGGTTGATGAAGGCAAGTTGAGCTGGGACGATAAAGTGATTGATCACCTGCCAGAATTTCAACTATATGACGCATACGTAACCCGCGAAATGCGTATTCGCGATCTGCTGAGTCATCGCAGTGGGTTGGGGCTTGGGCAAGGCGACTTAATGATTTGGCCAAGTACCGACAAGTCGGTTGATGATATTTTAGCAGGCTTAAAATACTTAAAACCGGCCAGCAGCTTTCGCAGCCAATATGCGTATAACAACTTAATGTTTGTTACCGCAGGGGAAGTGGTAGCACGCGTATCTGGGATGAGTTGGAACGATTACATCGAAAAAAACATGTTACAGCCACTAAATATGACTCACTCGCGAGCGGGGTTTTCGCGCATTCCAAGTAGCAATAAAAACTGGGCAACGGGGCATATTCCGATGGATAACCAACTCCATCCATTTTTTGTTAACTACCTAGAAGATTTTAGAGGCGCTGGGGCAATAGCCTCAAGTGCCAGCGATATGAGCCAATGGCTACGTACGCAACTTGCTGGTGGCACAATGCCAAATGGCGAGCAGTTATTTAGCGAAAAACAACAAGCGCAAATGTGGCATCCACATATAACGGCTATGGCGTCTAAAAGCGCGTTTGAGGCGTATCATCAGCAGTTTAGAGGTTACGGGCTAGGCTGGAGTATTGAAGACTACCACGGCTTTAAAAAGCTTGGTCACGGTGGCGGTATTTTAGGCATGGTGTCGCAGGTTACATTACTACCTGAAAAAAAACTCGGTATTGTTATTTTAAGTAATCAGCAAGCATTTGGTGCGCTAGCGGCAGTAACTCACGAAGTGCTTGAAGATGCGCTTGAGCTTGAAGATAAAGATTGGGTTGAAGACTTAGCTAAAAAGCATTTTGAAAGCAAAGAGAAAGCATACGCTAACGCAAAGCCTGCAGCACCTGCTGATTATCAACCGCAACTACCTAATATTAATTACACTGGTACATTGCACGATAATTGGTATGGCGATGTAATTATTGAGCAGCTTGATGGCAAATTACATATTGATTTTACCCATACCAAGGGCTTAAAAGGCTCACTTGAGCATTACACTGGCAATACTTTTATTGTTAAGTGGGATGAAAAGCTACTTGAGGCTGATGCGTTTATTAATTTTAATATGAATACAGAAAATAGAGTGAGTAGCGCTAAAATGCGTGCAGTATCAACGCAAGTAACCGACTTTAGTTTTGACTTTAGAAATTTAAAATTAACAGCAAAATAACTGTTTTTGCTATCCCTAATTTACTATATCTAGCGTAAAGGGTATACACCAAAGTCGCAAAGCCACCCACGGGTGGCTTTGTTATATTATGTTTAATGATACAGTTAGGAGCTTTTATGCGTACCGCAATTATTTCTCACCCTCATTGTCGTAAACATAAAATGATTGATGATCACCCAGAGTGCCCAGAGCGGTTAGATGCTATTAACGATCGCTTACTAGCAAGCGGGTTAGATATTGCTATTGAGCAAAAGCAAGCGCCTAAAGCGCAACGAGAGCATTACTTACTTGCGCATGACGAATCATTAGTTAGCTTTGTTGAAAGTAAAATACCTACCCAAGGGCTTGTCGATTTAGACGGTGATACTTGGTTATGTCCCGACTCATTAAAAGCAATTGAGCGTGCAGTAGGAGCCGGTATTTTAGCGGTAGATGAAATACTAGAGGGCAACCTTGATGCTGCATTTTGCTCGGTGCGCCCGCCGGGGCATCATGCAAATCGCACTACCTCATCCGGTTTTTGTGTATTTAACAACCTTGCTATTGCGGTTAAATATGCACAAAGCAAAGGGGTTAAGCGCATTGCTATTGTTGATTTTGATGTACATCATGGTAATGGCACTCAAGATATATTTATAGATGATAAAAACGTCCTGTTTTGCTCTTTATTTCAGCATCCATTTTATCCCAATACAGTGGTTGAAAATAACACCACGTTAGTTAATTCACCTTTGCCAATTGCCAGCGACGGTAACGATTTAAAAGCGGTATTTGAGCAGCAATGGCTGCCTAAACTAAATGCTTTTAAGCCTGACATGTTATTTATTAGCGCAGGATTTGATGCTCACCTCGAAGATGATATGGCTAGTTTAAAGTTTGTAGAGGAAGATTACCGCTGGCTAACCGAGCAATTAGCCCGCTTTAGTGAGCAGCATAATTGCCGCGGTATAGTGTCGTATTTAGAAGGGGGGTATGCGCTTTCTGCATTGGGTCGCAGTGCAATTGCACATGTTAAAGCGTTAGTCGATTATGAGTAACGCAAATGCTTGCTCAGGTGTTAGCTGCTTAATTTTACTTAGGCAACACTGACCTTCTTTTAGCAAATAATCTTTCACTAAATCTGCTAATTCAATGGCACTAATGGCTGTTTTTGGCTCGCCACTTAATGTTGTATAACTATACTTACTATCTAAAATAATAATTCTGCTTTTTTGCAGCTCATCCATCGCATATACAAAATCATCTACTTCATCAGGCTGCTCAGCTAACTCAATTTCATTGTTATAAATAATAATTTTTGGATACGACATGCTTATTTATTGTCCTACATCAAAGGGGGAATATTTGCTCGATTTATACTCGCCTATTAGTGCAAATTTAGGGAGTAGAATAATGCCACACAGTAGCCGTTTTCAAAAAGTAGGTGATATTTTTACTAATAAGGTAATAACCTGTAGCAAGCATACGCCATTAATTGATGCGGTTAAACTAATGCGGGCACATAATATCAGTGCAATATTTATTGCGCAGCAACAACGCATATTAGGTGTTTGGACAGAAACTGACTGTTTAAAACTCGACTTTACCAATCCTGCAGTTACAAGCACTAGCATTAAAGATGTGATGACGAGCCCGGTTTTAAGTGTCCCTAGCCAGCAGTTATTAAGTGATACCGCACTAACTTTTCATCAGCATGGTGTAAGGCATTTACTTGTTACCGATAACAATAACGTACCGTGTGGGGTAATTAGCATTACAGATATTGTGCGCAATCAAGGGCTTGATCATTACTTACAGTTTCGCACTATTAACGACCAGTACACTAAAAACATAACAATTGTACCTAGCTCATTAGCGGTAAATGAAGCGGTAAAACTAATGCGTGAACGCGGCGAAAAAGTTATTTTAGTTTTTAATCAACAGCAAAAAGAACATGGCATTATTACGCAGCGCGATTTATTACACCTGCTCACACGCCAGAGCGAGCAGAGTGTGTGCTGGGATTTAGCAAGTCGACCGCTTTATAAAATAACCCCACAAGATAGCCTGTTCGATGCTTACAAATTAATGTTAGATAGCCAAGTACGGCATTTAGTGGTGAGCGACAATGATGAAATTAAAGGCGTGTTGTCACTCGAACATTTAATACATGAAATTGAAAGTGCGTATTGTTCTGAGCTAGAAAAAGTATTAGTGCAACGAGATTTAGCCCTACAGCACTCGCAGCGAAACCTATATTTAGCCAATAAAATAATAGATTCATCACTCGACGGCATAATGATCACCCATAGCAACAGCACTATTATGCAAGTAAACCCAGCATTTACCCAATTGACCGGCTATAAAGAACATGAAGTTATAGGTAAGTGCCCAAGTATATTGAGCTCGGGGCGGCATGATAAAAGCTTTTATATAAAAATGTGGGATGCAATTAACAAAACGGGTGTATGGCAGGGAGAAATTTGTAATCGTAAAAAAAATGGCGATATTTATATAGAGTGGTTAACTATAATTGAAATTAAAGAGCCTAATAATTCAGATGCTATTTATGCGGCAATTTTTAGTGATATTACCGAGCGAAAAAATGCTGAAGATAAAATTGTGCAGTTGGCTTATTTTGATGAATTAACGGGCCTACCAAATAGACGTTTGTTTAACGACAGGCTCAAAATGGCTTTGGCTGCAGCTCACCGCGACCAGCATTTATTGGCGGTGATGTTTATCGATCTAGATCGCTTTAAAGAAGTAAACGATAGTTTAGGCCATAGCGCAGGGGATTGTTTATTAACCCTGGTTGCTGCGCGTATCGAGGCTACTTTAAACGAAGGCGATACCTTAGCGCGTTTAGGGGGAGATGAATTTGTAGTGCTGTGCGAAATAAATAAGATTGATGCAGTAGCTAATTTAGCTGAAAAAATACTAAATAATTTAAACACTCCGTTTCAATTAGACCATGTTGAAGTAGGTGTAACAGCTTCGATTGGTGCGGCTGTTTACCCTGATGATGGCCTAGACAGCGAAACACTGCTAAAGCATGCCGATATTGCTATGTATCGCTCAAAAGATGTGGGGCGTAATTCGTTTCAATTATTTAAACCTTCTATGAATGCTCGCTCGCTAGAGCGCCTAGCCATGATGAGCCGTTTTCAGCATGCGTTAGATAATAACGAATTTGAATTGTATTTTCAGCCAAAGCAATGCCTTAAAAATGAACAGATTATGGGCGTTGAGGCATTATTGCGTTGGCACGACCCCGATTTGGGAATGATATCGCCCGCGCAATTTATTCCGCTTGCTGAAGAGCTAGGGTTGATAGTGCGGTTAGATTTATGGGTTCTTAATCAGGCGGGTAAAGTACTAACGCTATGGCAAAAAGAAGGACTGGTGGCTGGGCGCTTAGCAATTAATATATCGGCATGTCATTTAAGCCAAGGCAAGCTGGCAAACAATATTAGCACTATGCTTAAACATTATAATTTACCCGGTAGTTTACTTGAAATAGAACTGACAGAAAGCAGCTTTATTAGCTCATTTACACAGGCTAAAACGCAGTTGCAGCAACTAAAAAAGCTGGGCGTGCATATAGCATTAGACGACTTTGGTACCGGGTACTCGGCATTGAGTTATTTAACTAAACTGCCTTTTGATACATTAAAAATAGACGCGAGCTTTATTGCTAAAATCCCTGATGAATACGGCAATAGCCAAATAGTTGCAGCGCTTATTGCACTGGCAAGCAATTTAAACTTAATGGTAGTGGCAGAGGGAGTTGAGCAGCCAGCTCAAAAAAACTACCTTATTAACTTAGGATGTAATGTTATACAGGGATATTACTATTGCCGCCCGTTAACGCAGCGGCAATGGTTTGATTTTTATCGGTTAAACGACTTATCTGCGAGCACTCAACCAACTGGCACTTAGCCTACGGTTACTTCGTAAGAGGTGAATTTTCGAATGTTAATAACGCCTTTTTCAAAAATTAAATACTGACCTTTAATGCCTTGTAAAATACCGCTTACTACCGGGTCTTTATCAAAGTTAAACGAGCTGATTTTGGTTGGGTATTCGCTTACCGGAAAGTTTAAATCAACTACGTCTTCATCTAGCTGTTCAATAGCTGTTGCGCCAAATAGCTCGCTTAGCTCATTTAGCTTTGCACTAATTTGTGGAATAAGCTCAGCGGCTGCAGCTTTTAAATCTAGCACTTCGTTTTGGCCTTTTAGCATATTGCGCCAATTAGTTTTATCAGCAATAAATTCAGCCAATGCCACTTCTACTAAGCCTGATTGCAACCGTGTTTGCACTTTAAAAATAGGCAATGCTTGGGTAGCGCCTTGATCAACCCAGCGAGTTGGTATTTGTGTGTGGCGAGTAATACCCACTTTTAGTCCTGAGGTATTAGCGAGGTAGACGTAATGCGGGATCATGCAATTTTCTTCTCCCCACTCTGGCTCGCGGCAAGTACCTTGATCGTAATGGCAGGTTTCTGGCTTCATAATACACTTATCAAAGTCAAATTTGTTGACGTAAAAATTTAAATTAACTTCAGACCCCGTAAAATAAAGCATCTTAAATAATGATATCTAGAATTCTAGATGTCAACGTTGACATCGTAATCACGAAAGTTAATTTAAATACAGAAACGCTACAATTAGCTAGTCTCTTTATAAATGTTGACATAGATAATCAATAGTTAGTAAGTTAAACACAAATTATAAGAAGTATATTTCCGAAGGTTAATTACCCCTTCTTCAAAAATAAGATATTGCCCTTTAATACCAACTAACGTTGATTCCACTACCGGAGATTTATCGAGATTATATGAACTTACTTTGGAAGGGTACTCTGTAACAGGATAATCAAATTCTAATACTTCTGCATCATTTATTAAGCGGATAGAATCTGTACCGTACCTGTCAATTAAGTTGTCTAAAGAGGTCTTTGCAAGTTCAATAAGTCGAGTTTTCTCTTTGTATAAATCTAATGATGAAACTTCATTTTTCAACATTTTGCGCCAATTAGTTTTATCTGCAACAAACTCTTTGAAAGCAACCTCAACTAATCCAGATAGCTTACGATTAGCGACTCTAAAAATAGGCAAAGCCTGAATTGCCCCCTGATCTATCCAACGATTTGGTATTTGGTTGTGTCTTGTTATTCCAACTTTAATACCTGAGGAGTTGGCTAGATATACAATATGATCAGTCATACAAAATTTGTCAGCCCACTCAGGTTCTCTACATGTGCCTTTATCAATGTGGCACTTTTCTGGACTCATAATACATGAATCACATCTAGCCAACGTTGTCATGCAAACATAACAGTACCCTTGACTATAACTCTTTTTTGTAGCTCTCCCACAGTTAAGGCATTCTATTCCACCTACATGTTCCAAACGTAACTTTTTACCGATTAATGGATTCATGTGAATTAGTTTTTCACCAATAGGAAGGTGATACTCTATACCTCTTCCCGAATTATATTGGACTTTCATTTTTTCAATAAAACCAGATACTAACACCATCAACTCACACATTAATTAATTCCATACTTGATGATATAGTACATCAGAAAACATTGCACCTTATCCTATAATTCGATTATCTTCCCAAACTAATGTAAGCGTCTAGCAAAGTGCATCTGCTAATAATTTGTCAAAACTATTAAGCTTTCTCTGAATTTCAATTAGGAGGTAGCTATGAAAAAACACGTAGCCTTGAGCAGTGGCGTAGTATGATTCAACTGAGTATTGTCAGCAGAAATGCTTTATCAAAAACAGCATTTTATGCAGCAAGCAACAAGCTAAAGGCATTACCTAGAAACTTTGTTCGCGCTAAAGTCACTAAACAAAGTGACGTTATCAAGTAGGAGCAGCCGATAGCCCTTATCCTTGGCAAAGTAAGAGTCAGTTTGCCAACGATAAGGCCTGTAGTAGCATAGAAAGCTAGAGAGTACTGTCAGGTACTTAGAAATAGAAGTTGACGATGTGTTAGAAATATCAGAACAGATCTATGCTTAAATTTGGACTAATGCCAGAAGCTGCCTTTCCGGTTTAACTCATTTCTGCCCCAAAACGAGTTACGCTTCAAAATAAGAATGAAGATAATCAGATATTTAAGATAAGGAGTATTAATGGGAATATATGAAGGCTGTGCTTTTCAACAAGCCTCATTAGGAGTATTTTAATCAAGTGACTGGCAAGAGCAGCCTGGTTCGCAGTTAAACATCATATATTCAAAATATCTAACTTATCAACACGTGATTTATTCATACCGAATTTACCTAGATCATTTATGATACTATTTACGTGTGCAAATGAGGAAGGCCCAGTATGTTGTCGGTGCATAGCACTCGATATTAATAGTTTTGACTTAGCTCTAGACAATCCAACAAAAACAGTAGAACGCTCCTCGTCCAACTTCTTTTGATTCATACCAAATCTAAAGTATGAATAGTCTTCTAGTCCGAGTAATACTACAGCCTCAAATTCTAACCCTTTACTTTTGTGGATTGTCATCATTCGAACGGCTCCGACTCCAGAAATAAGGTCGACAGCACCAGCCCACGAACAACTTATATTCCTTGCTTCTTTTAGCTCTTCTAGCACACCATGAAAAGTCTCTTGCATTAGTGTACCTTGTTGGTATTGTATCCAAGTTTTCTTGAGATTCTCAAAGAAGAACTCATTCATAATCTTGATAGTTATATCAAATAACTCATCGAATGATTTAATGTCTCCCTCTCCGTAGAAATGAGCTTCTCCTATTATAATGAGCATTCTCGTTAGCTCAAAATCGTTATGGCGAGAGTTACTAGAACTACAATAAACATATGAGTTTCTAAGACACTCCCATGCTTTTATATCCCTAGGTCGGGTTAATAAACATAACAATGAGACTAGCACTTTACCTAAAGGTTCGGAAAGATAGTCTTGAATATTGCTTTCGTTAACACTTAAAACACCTTGCTCTAATAAGGCAATATTTAGATTTTTACTGTAGTTGTTGTTTGTATTAGCTCTAAATAAAATAGCTATCTCTTCAGGTTTTATTTTATCTTCAACGATCCACTTCTTTATTTTCAAAGATAATTGCTTAACCTCATGAACTTCGTCATCAAATAAAAGTAGAGAGTAATCACTTTTGTTCAATGGAATTCTTTCTGTATTAGAAATTACACCCTTATAATCAATAGGCCACCAATCATTACCTATGTAATCTATAAACTGTTTAAGTTCTGGGGCTGCCCTAAAATTGGTATAAACTATCTTTAAGTCGGCTTTAAAGTCTAACTTGAACTTAACAAATCCATCAGGCAAAGCGCTGGCAAATTTCATTATCGCTTGCTTTGTATCTCCTACAACTGTGATCACACTTTGTGATTCACAAAATAGTTCCTTTACAAAATCATATTGATGGCCATTTAAATCTTGAAATTCATCAATAAAAACATACTTGTATGTTGCTCTGATCGATGACATTAAAATGGTAGAAGACTTTGCAATTTTTAAAGCAATAATAGTAAGCTGATCAAAAGTCAACTTGTCTCTGAAGTTACTTTCTCTGGAATTAAAAACTAATTTGTAATCTTCATTCGGTTGCTCGTGTTTAGGTAAGATATGCACAAACCTATCAACGATACTTTTTGTAAAAGCTTCAATTGTAAAAGAATGAAACCTCTCAGATAGAACATCCCCACATCTAAGTGATACTCTATCCTTTATATTAGAAGCAGATTCTCGCTTCCTAGATATAGATAAAATATTATATGGCCACGAACACAACTCTGTTTCAAGTATGAAGCAAGCTTTTTGAGCTAGGATTTCAGTTTTACCTGCCCCAGGTCCAGCCATAATTGCAATGTTATTATCACACTTAATTATATCTAGAGATTTTTTATCAAACTCTAGACCATCCTTTGGTTCCCATATTGAAGCATCGATCATTAAATATTACTCTGGGAGCTCAGAAATTTCTTTTTCTATATGCTTAATCATTTCTTGAATCCCTTTAGGAATTCGTTCGATATTTTCAGCTAGATTAAAGTCAATTTTCTCTAAAGCATTTATGTGTGAAACGGGTTTACCTTTACTACCAAGGAACCTGTAGTTGTACCATAAGAAAGTATCTTTATCTTGCATCTCATCATAATAATTATCAGCAATTCCCTTTGAATACATAGTCTTTAAAACAGCAGCCTTTAAGGATTCCCAATCTTTATCTTGCGGACCATTCTCAGCCGTCAGTTTTTCATTATAGTTCTTGGGATAGGACTGTTGCATTGAGTAATCTAAATCCAGTGGTGTAGAAAAGAATACACCGTGCTGATTCAATAAACTCTCCGCAGTATACTGGCTGTTCAATAGCGTATCAGACATAGGGTTACAGTTTGTTGTATCCCAATTAGGTATATCCGTAATAATTTCTCCTTTTCCTAGCTTAAATATTTGGTCAACGACATACTTTATACGTCCCCAACCACCACCATTTCGGCCATAATCCATATCTAAAAGAGTAACGTATGGGATTCCTAGCCCATTCAAAAGCTTCCAAAAATGGTTTACATGCCTCCCCCCTAAAGGAGCAACAGATACGAAGCTATCATCAATATCAATACCGAATTTGGACAACAATTTTGGTATGACTATCTGCTCACTTTCACCCTCGGCCAAAATAACCAGACGGGCAAAGTAGATCTCTGGATAAGCCTTAACGGCACCAGCCACAAATTTGTACAACTCATCTTGCTTATCTGGTAAGGGTATTTTAGAGACAACTGTATTTCTAGATGCTTTATCCAACCTAAAGTAACGAATTTGAGTGGGCTCGATTCTACCAACTAAACTTGGGGAGTGCGTAGTGACTAAAACCTGTGCATTTGTTGATTTGGCCAAAGAACTCATAGATTTAACTATTCTCCCCAAGAAGTGAGGTGCTAGGTGGTTTTCTGGTTCTTCTAACGCTAGTAGAGTAAAAATTGGAGTATTTAGCTTTTTAGAATCAAAATGAACTCGATTCGTTTGTTCTCTAAGAGCTTTTGACTCTAGTTCATGTACTGCTTGAATTATGGATATGTGTAATAACGAGCGTTGGCCATCACTCAATCTATCCATCGTAGCCTTTCTGTTATTTGTTTCAGATTCGAAAGAGAGAGTGATCGTTTTCAAAAGCTCATCAGTCTGCAGTGGCAAGAAGTTAACCTTCGCCTTGCTCAGATAGTCTCCTGAGTACATTTCTCGCCAACTAGTTTGTAGCTGCTTTTCAATAAGTTTTATGGCACTGTTCTTAGAAATCTCTTCACTTGCTTGCTCAGTAAACTCCAGCGCCTTTTGAAGCTCACCATCTTTACTTTGGTCCCACTGAATTGCATTTAACAATCGACCCAATAGCATCTTTGTAGATGAACTAATTTCTTTGAAAGGATTTCTGCTTGCTGGAATGTAATGTACCTGAATGTTATTTCTATCAGATCTACGCAACTCTCGACATTTATCGCTATCGTAAGTATCACTATCACTCAGTATATAGTAGACAGTATCATCTACGACACCTTCTGGGGAGATATCATCAACCGTTAGCTTTGCTTCAAGCCTCAACCTAAGTATCATCTCATTGCTTGAAGACTTAAAACATAGCTGGTTAAATGTTCCTGCAACAGCGATCATATCACCTGCAGATTCGACTTCAGGAAAAGTAAACCAGGCTTCTATTGACAGTTCATCAGCTCTTTGATCAATAACCGATAGACTATGAAAGTCATCAACCCTTATTTTTCGAGAAGATTCACTGATACCAAACATTCGACTTAATGCTTGGAGTGTTGAAGTCTTCCCACTGCCGTTTAATCCAATAAGAGCGGTTAAATGATTTGCAAAGTCAATTTCTGTCTTACTTTGGTCAAAACATTGGAAGTTTGAGATGCGGATTTTTGATAGCTTCATAACGTACAACCTATAATCGATAGAGAACTACATAGGATAGTCTTTTTTGAGTTCCAACTGACTGAGCTAAAAAACAAAATCCAGACGTAGAGATAAATATTATGCCACTCGATGCAATACATTCATACAACCAAATGATATTCAAGGGTAATAGTTTGTCCAGTATAAAGTTTTAGTATCTTTAAACAGAAAGTGGAACCATAGGGGTTACTACTCGCAGGTCATGAGACACATAAAGATCAACCAGAAATTATTTTACGTGTAATTAAGCAGTTTTAGATTAAGAACACGCCTGAGTCCTAAATTGTTTCTGTCCAAAAATGAGTTTACCCGACCGACTGCATCTCGCTCAAAGCTGAACTACTTCAAAGTGCCATGAGCAGACATTGGCAAAGCTTCGCTTAACCGGCGTAAAATAGCAGGCTGAAATTAGCAACGAAGAAGCAAAAGCAAATTGTTATTCCTATGAATGCAATTGTTATGCCTTAAGTTCAAAAGACAGCCCATCTTTACCTGTGGGTTTTAGACTTGTATTAAACTCATAGCTTCTTTTATAAATTATTTCTAATTTAATATGGTTGATTCTATCTTTATAGGCGTTTAAAAATCTTGCTGTTGCTTTACGGATTTGGGAATCACTAAATTTTATTTTTGTTAACGCATTTAAGTTGTTTAAAAATATCCTATCAGCATCCATTCTTTGATTACCATCTACAGGCTTTAACGTTACGCGAAATATAGCGTGATCAGATTTTAACTCTATTTCTGTATTAATGGCTCGTACGATATCTGCGCCAAATTCATGCCAATACTCAATAGTCGTACTTCCCTTTCGAAGACTTCTTAGCAACTTGATACTCCTTATGAAGCATTGCGCTTACATAATTTTCTGTTTAATGTTCGTACTAGGTGCGATCTTAATTAGATAAATCGAACATGACACAGCCATTACCGGCAGCTGCTATACGTACTAACTCATCCGTAGTCTTTTTTGATGAATTAATAATATTTATTGTTGCACCTTTGCCTGATGCTGCAGATGCAATACGTACCATTTGATCTGCTGTTTTTCCATTTGCATCGATATGCATCCCACCGCCCGCTGCTGCGATACGAACTAGCTGATCTATAGTTTTAGCCATGTCTCATTTCCTTTTTGAGTATTTAAATATATTTAATGGGATTGCTTTATAGGATTGTAAATAAACTAAAGCACCTAAAAGCTTTATAAAAGAACAATTCCCCATTTTGACGCGAAAATGTCTTTTTTCTATGATCTACTATTAGTAGCAAATAGTATAATTTATTGCCAGTTATAAATATTATGCTTACTGTAGGTTCTTCGAACATGCGTAATAGGGGAAAGTTTCCACTTAGCATTAATTAGCTTATGGCAATTGACTGACCGCAATTCGCTCTTTGCCGAAGTTCGGCTCAGTGCCAAAAGCAGAAGTTCAAGAAATTGAAGTATAATAAAAGCTAAACGCTATAAACATAGGTTTAACTATTATTATAACTCTTGGTAAAAGCTGGGAAGTCCAGTTAACCCCCGAAGATTTTGAGTAATTAATTCTGCTCTTTCTAAAGAAAGGTATATTATGACTATCACATCGGTAAAACCAATCAACTCAAAACAAGGCTTAGAAAAGGCACTCAAACGTGTAGATGAGCTGTGGGACGTTGCGGAACCTAACACTCCTGACGGAGAAGAGCTTGTTATGCTTACGCAATTAATCGAAGATTACGAGTTAGCAAACATTGTTGCTCAAAGGGTAGTTCAAGAAGAAATAGAAGTTAATATAGACGATTTATAAGGGTCTTGTTATCGCTTACAGTCCATCTCTGCCACGCTGTTGTTGCACAATTAGTAATATGCAGATTGTGCATATTACTTAATTTCAGCTTATCGCTCTTTGCCGAAGTTCGGCTCAGTGCCATATATAGTCTTTGAACCTTAATAATCTATACTTTGATTAAAAAGCCCTGCTAAGGAGTTTTTTATTGTGTGAGATCAAGCTCATGCTTAACCATTAGCTATTTGTTTTATTTAAAAATATTATTGTGCTATGGTCAAATTTAGTGGGTAATCAATCAGACAATATATACAAGGAAAGCCAAGCTTAATTCGAAAGAAAAGCTAGGTATTCATAAAGGACTAAAATTGAAAATATCAAAAATTCAAATCAGAAATTTCAGGTTGTTAAAGGATTTCTCTTTAGATCTTGAAGATGAACTTTCGCTTATTCTCGGTAAGAATAACACAGGAAAAACTTCTATATTGACCGCGCTTGATAAGTTTCTTAATCAATCAAGCCGTAGGAGCATTACGCTTGATGACTTCAATGTTGGATTGAAAAAAGTGTTGCTTCAATACCTTTCTGGTGTCAAAGAACTTCCTATTGAGAACTGTTATCAACCCTTAGGAATAGAACTTAAAGTATATATTGAGTACACAGAGCAAGATGACTTGTCACAAGTTAGTTCACTGATAATGAGCCTAGACCCCGATGATAATAATATTGTTTTGAAGTTTGAATACAATATTGACCATGAGCAGCTTATCAAGCTTAAAGATGACTATACCGAACAATCTGAAAAATTTGATAATAATCCTGAATTATTTCTTAAAGAACACCTCGGTGACTATTTTGGCTCAGTAAAAAAGAAAAGCCTTTTATTCACCGATGAAGCTGTTTTTATTGACCTTGTAAAAGAGAATATTCCCCTCAATGACATCTTATCATTCAACTTTATTAGTGCCAAAAGAAGTGTGACTAATAAAGATAATGATAAAACCTTATCTCATCAAACGGCTAAGATATATAAGATCTCAGACGAGTCAAATGAACAAATAGATGCCTCCGAAAAGTTTAAAGAAACCCTTCGAAAGACTGATGATGAGTTAAGTGCAATTTATGCAGATATGTTTGATGGGCTAATTCAGAAGATTAACCAATTTGGCGGTGTAAATCCTACAGACACCAAACTAAAAGTATCATCAACACTACAACACCGTGATTTACTCGATGGTAATACAACAGTGATGTACTCGCACGATACTCATGACCTACCAGAGCATTATAATGGTTTAGGGTATATGAACTTGATAAGCATGATCTTTGATATTGAAATGGTCATGGGCAAGTTTCGACGTTCACTAAAGGAAAAACCTGCTGCGATTAATTTATTTTTTATTGAAGAGCCCGAAGCGCACACTCATCCTCAAATGCAATATATCTTTATCAAAAACATTAAAACGTTATTGAAAGGTAATCGAGAACGCGATGATGGAATAACGATTCAACTTCAAACGGCTATTACAACACACTCATCTCATATTGTTTCTGAATGTGATTTTGATGATATTAAGTATTTGCGAAAAAGCAACACAACCTGTGATGTTAAAGCAAAAAACCTGAAATCACTTCAAGATGAGTACAAATCAGAAGATGATGCTGAAGATATTAAACTGAAAAAGGCTTATAAGTTCTTGAAACAGTATCTGACTTTAAATAGAGCAGAGCTATTTTTTGCGGACAAAGCTATTTTTATTGAGGGAGATACTGAAAAAATATTAGTCCCTGCCATGATGAAAAAAATTGATCAAGAGTTTAGAGTTCCTGATGAAACACCATTATTATCTCAAAATATCTCAATGGTTGAAGTTGGTGCTTATTCGCAAACATTTGAGAAATTCATCGATTTTATCGGGGTTAAATCATTAGTTATTACTGATATTGATAGTCAATATGTACGAAATATTATTATGGATGGTAATACAAAGAAAGAGACAATTAAATGTAAGCCTTCAGATCCACTCGCTGACCAAACTTCAAATGCATCATTAAAATTTTTCTTTGGTCATGACGATTTAGCTTTTTACAAAAATTTATCCATTAATCAAAAGTCATTAAGAAAAGATGGTACCCAATGGATTCAAGATCCAGATGGATACTTCCTAATGGCTTACCAAACAAACGAGGACGGCTATCATGGACGTAGCTTTGAAGACGCCTTTTTTAGTTTAAATAAAGATCTATTAGGTAAGAATGCAGAAGCTTTTCCTTCATTAACAAAGAGACATTTTGATATTTATGTAGACAGTGACGATGCTTGCCCATTCGACTTTGCTGAAAAAGCAGTAAATAGCAAGCCAACATTAGCTATTGAAATATTACTGAATAGCGAAAAAACTGTAGATAATGAATTTAGTAATTGGCAAGTCCCTAGCTATATCAAGGAAGGATTATTATGGCTACGCAAGAATTAGATATATCGCATCTTACTACTGAATCCCAAAAAGTTATTGGGTTAATAAGACAAGGCTATAGTTTTTTATTAAGCGGTGGTGCTGGTAGCGGTAAAACCTACTCTCTAGTTGAAATATTAAAAGCCGTTTTAGTTGAAAATCCAACAACATCTATTGCCTGTATTACCTATACGAATGCAGCAGTCGATGAGATTGAAGAGCGTGTTCAGCATGAACATCTTCATGTTTCGACTATTCATGATTTTTTATGGAGTAATATTAAGCACTTTCAGTGTGAACTGAAGAGTACGCTAATTGAATTAATAAATGATGACGAACAGCCCAAAATAAAATCTCCAGATGGAGAGAAAGTCACAAATAATTATTTTGATGATCTTGATGGTGATATTAAATACAAAGAGTTTGTTAGGATTAAAGATGGTTGTATTTCTCATGATGAGGTGATCATTCTTGCCTGCAAAATGTATGAAAAATATGAAAAACTCTGCACTATAACTAAAGATTCATACCCATTTATTCTTGTTGATGAGTATCAAGATACAGATCCTAACGTAGTAAAGTTGTTGCTAGAGAACTTAAATCAATCACCTAAAAGAAACATTGTTGGTTTTTTTGGTGATGCGATGCAGTCAATTTACGAAGGAAGCGTCGGGAATTTAAATGGAAATACTCAACCTAAACGTATTACCGCATTAAAAAAGGAACAGAACAAGCAGGGAACTTACTTCTCAGTCATTAATAATTTAAAAGAATATACTCTACTGACACCAACAGTTATAGAGGTCAAAAAAGTCCAAAACCGACGGAATCCTCAACTTGTTATAGATCTCGCTAACAAAATAAGAACTGATGGCTTAATGCAGGAGCCATCAGAAGATATTAACGCGCCTAATATGAATGCAGATGGGACAGCAAAACAAGGAAGTGCACTTTTCCTATATTCCAATAACGATGATTTAGGCGCAGTCCGTCATCACTTAGCTTGGGACTTTGATAGTTCAATTGAGACCAAAGAACTTAACCTAACTCACAATCTAATTGCAGGAAAAGCAGGTTTTGGTGATTTAATGCGCATTTACGATAAAGATAAAATTTTAGAATCTATTAAGCGTGTTAAGGGGTATATAAAAAAGAATAATATTAAGATAGATACTGAAGGCAGAACATTTAAGCATGTATATGAGGAGTTATGTGGTTTACAAGATGGTATTCCTAAACTTCTTGCACCTACCGAAGGGCAGCAAAAATATATAGATGATAACCCCCATGTTTATGAATTAGCATTCGCGCAGCTTTATGATGAAATATCCAAACTTTACATTGATAAAGACATGTTGCTTGATGATAAAAAAAATAGGGCTGATGACTTAAGCAAGCCAAGTTCTAATAGGGACGATCTGATCAAGCATTTATTTAAAATTGAGCACTGTATTTATTTGTATAAAGAAAAAAGATTTAATGAGTTTTCAAGAATTACTGATTTCTCAATAACATCAGTTGCTGATAAGAAAAACTTAAAAAAATCAATGGAAGAATTGATTAAAGTTGAAAATAGATCTATTGACGAAGTTATAGCTCTTGCGAATCAACTTAACCTTGTTGTTGAAGATGATAAATTAGAAAGGTTTAAAGTATCTAGAAATTATGTTTATCAGCAAGTATGTCAAATACCTTATCAACAATTTAGAGGGCTATATCAATACTTAGAAGGCTATACTCCTCTTTCAACACAGCATAAGACTAAGGGTGCAGAGTATCCTAATGTACTTGTCGTTCTAGATAATGGCCAATGGAATAGTTATAACTTTAAAAATTTATTTGAAGGAGGAGGAAAAGAAAGTGTACGGCAGAGGACAGAAAAAATATTTTATGTGTGTTGCACACGGGCTAAAGAAAACCTTGCTGTTTTTTTCCATCAACCTAGTGCAAATGTGATTGCTAAAGCCAGTGAGTGGTTTGGTGCTCACAATATTGTTAATTTGGATGAGAAATAGCAATCTTTTAAAGGGGAAGCAGAATGACCATATTTTATGTTAACCCTGCTTAAATTAGTGTTCTATTACTGGTCATACTTCTATATATGTTTATGTCAGCTTTCTCTACAAGCTGACATAAACAATAGTTTTTACTTTTTCAATGTCCGCTTATCGCTCTAAACCGACTATCAGCTAGTTACTTGAGATGCTATATTAAATTATAACTTTAACAAGCTTAGAGATGTGTATGCCTAGCTATATTCAACCTAGTGCTAATCGCAAATTTGTAGAAATGCTCAGCGATGGAAAAATTAATTTAAACTCAGACCCTTTGGATGAAATTGAATTGATCCAGCATGGCTTGGATATAAACTGTGTTGAGAAATTTAGGTGTGAGTTACGCTGGGATCTGCAATCGTTTACTAAGGCGATTGGTACAAATACAAAAGCTTTCGAACGCTATTTAAAAGAACATAAACGTTTAAATGTAACCTTAAGTGAAAATATCGTTGAATTAGCTCATTTGGCATCGGCTTGTATTGATTACTTTGAGAGTGTTGAACGGTGGAACACATGGCTAAATACACGCTCTTTGCAATTTAGTTCAGAAATGCCTTTGACGTTTATTAACACTATTACCGGACGGGAGTTGATTAAAAAAACTGTAGACAACCTAAACCATGGTTATAATGCTTGAATAAAAAAATCTCAGATGTAGCTTTATATTAGAATATTCGAACTTACAGGGCAACATCACCAATTAGGAAACTTAATACACTCTGAAAACAGAGTGAGTAATCTTAAATATAGATCTACTTTTAAATCAAAAATAGAATACCGGCCCTGA
Organism: Pseudoalteromonas sp. SCQQ13; assembly: GCF_015864415.1. Lineage (NCBI taxonomy): Bacteria > Pseudomonadati > Pseudomonadota > Gammaproteobacteria > Alteromonadales > Pseudoalteromonadaceae > Pseudoalteromonas > Pseudoalteromonas sp. SCQQ13. The sequence goes on from NZ_JADYXG010000020.1 coordinate 70,726, forward strand.
AATGAAGGGCTGGTATTCTATTTCTACTCACTGTCTTTTCGGCAGAATTACATTAACTTAAACATCGAATCGATTGTTTTTATCTTCAGCTGCCTACTCGGCAGGTAACTGTTCACGGTAATTGTCGCTGTAAGCAAAGCGTGACAAGCACTGGATAGACATATCAGTTACTTATAGATAACCTGCAACCATTCACTGACATAAAATACAGCCATACAGTGACATAGATATTGAGACTTATGTGTGTGGATTTCCCAGCTTTAGACTGTCGTTGGCAAATCGCTATCGTCAGTACGTAAATAAAGGCATAGGTAGAGTTTCAGTAATTACGATTATAGGGCTGAACTTCAGCCTATCCTAATACTTGGTTTTCGCTCAAACCGAACTTCGCAAAAGTGCCATTTATAGTCTTTGAATCTTGATAATCTATACTTTGAATTGTTGGCAAAATAGAAACGCAGGATCAAAATCCAATAGTTTTTCGTCCTGCTGAATTGACCTGATAGTCTTCACTTTATATTTAAAAAGGTACGATATGCCGGATGAATTGACCAGACGATCTTGTTTTTTTTGCTTTCCAAGGAGCGATATAAGTCTGGATCATCTGTATAATGAGTGAATGTTTTTCCGTCTTCATGCGCTCTTGAGATAAGACCAAGCTTATATAAAAAATCACCTAAGTCTTCACTTTCGATATAAGTTTTCCCATCTATTTTAGGTACGTCGCTAGCATCTCTTCCCCTAATAAAATTGCTTTCGATAATTGAGTGAAGCTCTGATTGTGTAAATTCTTTTTGGGTTGCTCTTAATGAGTCAATTAAATGCGTAAGCTCGTCAAATTGATGGCTATGCTCTTTTATCAAGTCATCTCTTCTTAAAGCCCCAAAATCAGACAAAATATAATTAATATGGTCAAAATTTATCATTTTTATTCTTGCGTTTTCGCTGGCTTTTTTACTTGCCATTCGACAAAGTTGGCCCATCCACCTTGGTCGCCTATTTGAAAAAGCACTGATCGCATCGAAGAGTTTAGCATCTCTGTCGCCACGCCATTCAATGGGAGAATTAAAAACAATATCTAATATTTTATTGTAATCACCTTTAAGTCTTAGTTTCGCTTCATTACTATCAGGGAAATTTTTCTGGATATAAACTAGAATCTTTTGAGCCAACATGTCTCGCATGTACTTCTTACTCCAAAAGATTTCAATAATATACTGCTGCAACTTATCTAAATCTTCGAGATGACGAAGGCAAGACCATACATCACTTCGCACAGTTGCTCTTATATTTAAATTTTGATTATCAAATGATAAAGAACGGATGGCACTAAAAAATGAACCAACACGCGCTTGATTCTCGTTGGTGTTTTGAAACTTTGCATCAATATCATCAACTAATAGCCAAACATTTGGTGAATTATCATTATCTTGGTAACGGCGTAGAAGTTTGTCTAAATTATCAGGAATATCGCTCTTTACTTCAACTCCTGGCAGCTTTCCTTTAATTCTGCCTATTAAAGCACCAACTAAGTTTTTACTCTTCATACCTTCAATTTCAGATAGTTCTACAAACGACATATCATCACTATCTAGAGCAAAATCAATTTGGTTTCCAATTTCAACTATTATTCGTTTACAAATTATTTGCTTCCAGTAATTTTCTAAATACGAATGATCTTCACCTTTAAAGTCACCAAGCCCTAATAACTCATTCCCTTTTACCCGAATAATTAAAGGTCTTTTATAATTTTCATCGTTAATTAACTTGAACTGTAACCTTGATAATAAAGCTGACTTTCCCATACCTTTCCGAGCCGATACAATTGATAATCTTTCGTCGCTATCAAAAAAATCATCAAAGTTACTATGTTCTATGTAATATGAATTTAAGACTGCTAATAGTTCATCCTCTCCAGCTTCGTTTCCAAATATTTTTTTGTCTTTAAAGTTGATTTTAATCACTATTCGTTAAGTCCTTCGATTGAAAAGTAGAGAATGATTGGTGAAAACTAACAGCTTCTTGGACATCATTCTGGTGGCCTATAACACACCTAAACGGCGGTTAATATTGTTACTGTATAAAATTAGGTTCTACAAAAGGACTAAGTTTAAATTTCAGTAGTTTCTGGTTATCGCTCCAAGCCGAACTTCAGCAAAGTGCTATGAACGGACGGTGGCATCATAGTCACTTGTTAGAGCTATTCTAGAGTATACCAGCTTGGCGTTTAGCTAACTTAAATTCCATGACTCCTTTAGCTATGCCGTCAACACCAGGAAATAGAGTTGTAGCCGATACGTTGAACTTCAAACACCTTAGTAATAATTCACCGGCAGTATTTGCAGGAAGTGTAAACTTATATACTTTTGCGTTATTAGCCAATAAATCATCAATTAAGCTTTTTTCGGTTTCTGGGCAAAACTCATCTGTGTAGAAAGTGCTATTCGGCTCCTTATATAATAAAAACAAACCTTTTTGTGCTGCCAAGTTCTCACTTACACTGCCTGCAGGTGAAACCGTTTCCAAACCGATATTAGCCAGAGTAGTGTTATCTGCATCTAATACCCAAACAGCTAAGCATTGTTCAGTTTCAACTTTTGAATTCAACACTTGAGAAGCAGCGAAATACATAGCAACAAGAGAACTACGACTCCAGTCTAATAATCGAGTAGGTATTCCGTGATGTTGTGCCATTGCTAATATGGAATGGAATTCTTTTTGTGGCCATCCTGCCGTTGAATCAGCATATCGAGCCATCGCTGTCGAATAATCCATTAAACTTCTGAAATCATGGCTATCATACGGAATCGATATTCCTTGCTCATCACAGCCAAATAGGAAACCGTGAAGTAAACTAAACTCGAATTCAATTATCTGTGAGGTTCTCAAATGCTCCATTCTTTTTCGATGAAATTTTAAGATAATATCATCTCTAAAAACAGTTGGAGTCAAATTCCATAAGGCGTTTGCATGCCCGCGAAAAATTGGATTCTTTAGTTTATTAGAAAATGTTCCAATTGGTGACAACTGATCCCAAAGCTCATCAACGCTCGATAGTTCCTCTTCAATGATTGGCACAATTCACCTCATAGTTCTAACTGCTTTATCAGATCACACCTTCACTAAACCACTTTAAAGTGTAGTTCTTAGGTGTGAATGACTATATTTCGCTCAAAGCTGTTCATTCTGAGTTAAAAACTAACTAATAAAAGCTGAGAGTTTCACGTTAAAAAATCACTTAATTGATTATTAATTCTAAGATTTCATAAATCATGATTAAGGTGATATGTTTAAATACCTCTACTCTCACAGCGACTTTTTACTACACCATTTTGATTCTTTTGTAGCTTTGAAATTTTTTCTGCTCTAGTACATTCCCAAGCATCTACAGGATACATTTTATCCCACGCATTCATTAGCTGGCTTTGTGCTTTACTCATGCTGTATCGTTTATAGGTGTTCTCCATATACAGATAAGTACGCGCAATTTGACCTCTAGCCATTTCAGGTGGCTCGGCTTTACTGTCGTCAATTTTCATAGCACAACGTCCAAAATCGCTTTGAGCCGCAGGAAGCATAGTAAAGTTATGATTGCTTCTCAGAGCATTCACAGCGCCAATGGCCGGATAGAGGTTGAACATATCAGCTTGCATAAAACGGTATTCTGTATTTACTTTTTCTGCACACCTTCGACCCTTAAATGACTTCCCCTTACTATTCACACACTGCTTATGCCCGTCTCGCCATTCGCTAAAAGTACGACCAAAGTTTTCTGCTGGAACAACATGCTCCCATTCAATTTTTTTAGCTCGTTTAACGTACTTTGTTGTAGAGAAGCCCTCCGGCGCGGTTACTTTTTTACTAGCGTCAAATGTCGCTCCACAATAAAGTGTAACGCGGTGATTGTTATAAACTTGTTTTTCTAACAGTCGTTTAGCTTTGCTAAATGAGTCAATTTCTTGATTTGCTGAAGAGGCAGCAGAGAAAATAAGTGTTGCTAACAGTGAAATTGTGGATGCTTTCATTATGATTCTTGGTACCTATTTCAGTTTAAATATGTCACATATAATAAATGAGTTAATAAGCTAGTTCTCATTTGTGGTGACTGATAATTTTAATTTTTAGAACTAAGATATTATGCTTTTAAAATTAAATGGGAAAGCTACTTCCCAGTCCATGTATTATCATTTTGATACTGTCCAGAGCAAG
>NZ_JADYXG010000021.1:0-69840 GCF_015864415.1 Pseudoalteromonas sp. SCQQ13
TCTGGCTAGAGAAAATAAAATTAAATATAACGATGATTCAATATGTTAGTAAATCTCTTAACCAGAGTTCAGGTTAATGTAGATAATATGGGGCTACTTTAACAAAAAATGACTTGAAGAAAACCCGAATAAACGCAACACTTATGTGCGTATATGCACATAAGTTTAAGGTGGCACAGTATGGCGGTTAAGTTTGAAGATTGGCAAGATGTTAAAGTGGCTTTTGAGGTTGCACGTTTAGGTACCTTAACTGCGGCGGCAGAGGCGCTTAATGTGCACCATAGTACAGTGCTTAGGCGAATTAATAATCTTGAAAAAAACTTAAACACACGTTTGTTTCATCGCCATGCTCGTGGCTATAAAGCAACAGAAACAGGCGCTAAGCTGTTTAGTACCGCACAAGTGATCGACAGCTCTCTTGAGCAGTTACATAATGATATTGCTGCGGCTGATAGCACACTGCGCGGCAGTTTACTGTTAACCACGGTTAGTGGCTTTATGGATGTGCTTGGCGATGTGTGCGAGCAATTTCAGGCGCTACATCCACAAGTGCAGCTTGAGATGATTTTAGAGCAAAAGCGTTTACGGCTCGATCACGGTCAGGCGCACATTGCCGTACGGGCAGGGCCAAGGCCCGATGAAGGCGACTATATTGCACAGCATTTGGCTCAGCTTAACTCGGGTTTATATGCTAATCGGCGATATATTAATAAATATGGTATGCCTAAATCGCTGAGTGATTTACAGCAACATAACTTTATTTCTGGCGTGGCGGGCTTTAATGCGCGGGTGCCGTATTTTGAATGGGTAGATCAGCATATTGCAGCGCCGCAAATAAAACTGCGTGTGTCAGAAACCTCAGAAGCTACGCGTGCTGTAATTAAAGGCTTAGGAATTGGTGGGTTACAGCACAATGTTGCGGCTCAATACGCTAATTTAGTACCCATTTTATCTAATGAATTAATCTGGTGTACTGATATATGGCTAGTAACGCATCATTTGGTGCATCGTACCGCAAAGGTACAGGCGTTTAGCCAATTGTTAAAAACCTATTTTCAAACCAATAAAGCAAGCTAATGTGGCATTATAAAAACTTAGGTGATGCTATGTTTGCAGATGCAGAGCTGGCTAAAATAAAACAGCTAGCAAAGGCTACCAACGCACCACTTTACGTTAAATATTACGCAAAAAGTGGACTGCATTGTGAAGTGTTACTGTATTTTTCGCCGCACTATCAATCGCTTGCTGCTCTGCTGGGGGCTACTTGCTGTAAAGCCCCTAACTTAGATGAACTGACGGTTTTATAGCTATTTTATAGCGACTTTTTGACTGAAATACCTAAGCGTTTAGCCAAGCGAACTAAGTTTGCACGGTCTACTTTTAAGGTGCGTGCTGCACTTGCCCAGTTATAATTATGTTGCTCAAGCTGCTGACTAATTAAATGATGGGTAAAGGTATCGGTTGCTTGCTTAAGTGATAAATTTTGCTCTGCTATGTTAGTGCTACTGCCAGTGGTGGTGTTTGTGGTACTAGCAGGTAATGATAACTGTGTTGTATTACTCGCACTAAGGTTTAGCTCACAGTGCTCGGGCTTTATGGTAATAATGGCTTGTTGCCATTGGCTTTGTTTGGCCTTTAGTGCTGCGCGGCTAATTACATGCTCTAGCTCCCGTACGTTACCCGGCCACTGATATTGGGTTAACAATAATTGTGCATCGACACTTAACTTAAGTTGTTTTATTGCTAATTTTCGTGCGGTTTGCTCAACAAAAAAACCAGCTAATAAAACCACATCGTTTTCACGCTGGCGTAACGGCGCTACCGTTAGCGGGTAGACACTTAATCTATGGTATAAATCGGCTCTAAAGCGTCCTTCGGCTACTTCTTTTTTTAAATTACGATTAGTAGCAGCAATAACCCGCACATCAACATATTTCACTTCGTCTTCGCCTACTGTTTGTATTTCGCCACTTTGTAATACCCGTAGCAATTTACTTTGTAGTACCAGTGGTAGCTCGCCTATTTCGTCTAAAAATAAAGTACCACCGTGCGCTAGCTGAAACTTACCTTGGCGCGCATGATCCGCCCCAGTAAAAGCGCCTTTAGCATGGCCAAAAAACTCACTTTCGGCGAGATTTTCAGCAAGCGAAGCACAGTTTAAATGAATAAGTGGCTGCTCACTGCGTTTCGAGTGTAAATGAATATTACGTGCAACCAGCTCTTTGCCTACGCCGGTTTCGCCTAAAATTAACACACTAAAATTAGAGGCGGCGACAAGTTTTATATCATTTTTAAGTGCTTGTATTGCTGAGCTCTGACCAATAATTTCGCCGCCATCACGGGTGAGTGCTTCGCGGTTAAGCTCTTGCACTAAGGCGCTAGAATGCTGTGCATGTAATTTGTAATGAGCCAGCTGTAATGCCGTTTTAAAATGTGCGCTGCATAGCGTTTGTAAGGTGCTAAGCGTTTGCGCACTAATAGCGTTAAAGGCATTGGCATTTAGGCTGTCAAACGTAATCACACCTAATAACTGTTGTTGATAAAATAGGGGTAAACCTAAGCAAGCATGTACCGGAATGTCGCCAGTTTTTGCTAGTAGTAAGCCGTCGTACGGATCGGGCAATGGACAGTCATGGGCAAATTGCAGTGGTTGCTGAGTATTACAAATAGCTTCTAAGCGCGGATGCTCACTAAGCTTAAAACGCCGTCCCAGGCTATCTGGCATTAAGCCTTTAATTGCAAGCGGCTTGAGCTGCTCACCTTGTAGCTCAAGCAGTGCGCTGGCATCACTGGCAATCACTGTTTCAAGGACAGTAAGTAATTGCTCAAAACAGTTTTTATCTAATGTGCTTTGAGCCAGCTTTACCGCTACGGCAGTGAAGTTAATTGCGCTACTCATGTCAAAATGACTCTTATGTGTTTTTTTAGTTTGATTTATGGTAGGTCATAAAGACATAAAAAGCAAAGGTGGATAAGTTAGTTCATTGAAATATATATGTTTATTTTATTGGCACGATAAGTGTAATAGGTAGTTAAGTGCATTAGTTGTTGAGGCCGTTATGAACACCTTGGTTATACATAATCCAAGCTACAAAATTGAGACAGCTTGTTTACTGAAAAAACTACTGCTAGTGGCAAACTCATTATTAGCAGCTAGTTGTGCATTACTAATAACCAGTATTTTAATTAGCTACCCTTTTGCCGATTACTTTTCTATACCGGTGCAAATTTCGGCACATATTAGCACTATTGTTATTGCTGCTATTTTAAAAATTAGCTATGTGCTGCGTTGTATCGCACTGCATGGCATGGGGAAGGAAGTTCGTTAATGCGACCTATTAATTTATCTCAGCCGGTACCGGCTAATATTCGCTTTTACCAAATAACGCAGTGGCCAGTATGGATGCTGCCATTTAGACCCTATTTTTTAGCCGCAGGCTTGTTGGCTTTTAGTTCAATAGGCTACTGGTTATTAATTTTAACGGGTAGTGCAACTTGGCAGTTAACAATCCCCGCTACATTATGGCATGCCCACGAAATGTTATTTGGTTTTGCAGGTGTTGTTGCAGTGGGTTTTTTACTTACCGCCGCGCAAACTTGGACTGGAGTACCTAGCATTAGTGGCAAAAAGTTAATGCTATTAACGCTGTTATGGCTTGGGGCGCGAGGCGCATTTTTTGTGTCTTTGCCTGCTTTTGCACAATTTAATTTATATGCGGTGTTAGTGTTACAGCTTGCATGGTGGCTAGGTGTTATTGCAGCATTAGCTAATATGTTATTAACCGCTAAAAGCAAAAATAACTATCAATTTTTAGTGCTATTAGCGGCGCTGTGTACGTTAAATATTGTTTACTTGGCCCTGCTGATTGAACAAAACATGCAGTTTGCGCTCGCCATTGTTGATACAGCAGTATTACTGATGACCTTATTAATTGGCATAGTAGCAGGGCGTGTATTGCCATTTTTTACCAGTAAAGGCCTTGGTTTAACAGCGCAGGTACGTACAGCTAACGTTGACTCAGTATTACTGTATATGAGCGTTTTTAGTATTGCGGTGTTTTTTCTTAGTCAGTTATTTTTTAATCAGCTAAACCCAGGCTGGGCACTTGCTGTTGTTGCTTTGCTGCATTTAATCCGTAGTTTTTATTGGTGGGATAAAAACGTACTTAAAGTTCCTTTGTTATGGTCTTTGCATTTTTCGTACTTGGCACTAGGTGTAGGTTTAATGCTGGTAGCCGTGAGTTTTTACAGCAGTGTTATTTTATTTAAAGATGCATTACACCTCATTACCATAAGTACCATAGGGATGATGATTTTAGCCATGATGACACGCGTATCTCATGGGCATACCGGGCGCTCTTTGACTATTCCACATTATATGGCGGTTGCTTTTGCTTTAGTGTTAGTGGCTGGGATTACTCGTTCTTTACTGCCTTTTGTTATTGGGCCACACCTAGCTTGGCAGCTAAGTGCTGGGCTGTGGCTAATTGCCTTTTTATTATTTTTAATTCACTGCACACCTATTTTAACACAGCGTCGTGTTGATGGGCGTCGTGGTTAACCTATACCTATTTTATTAATTGGGTATTATTCACACGTAGGAAAACCTAGATGTTATCTGATAAAACTATTGAAATTGTTAAAAGTACTGTTCCTTTATTAGCAGAGGCAGGTACGGTTGTTACTGATCATTTTTACAAGCGTTTATTTAGTCATAATCCTGAGCTTAAAAATATTTTTAATATGAGCAACCAAGATACCGGCCGTCAACAATTTGCATTATTTAACGCATTGGCTGCTTATGCACAAAACATTGATAATTTAGAGGTGTTAAAAGCGGCACTTGGGCGTATTAACCATAAACATACTAGTTTAAATATTTTGCCGGAGCACTACCCAATTGTTGGTGCACATTTAATTGGCACGCTGAAAGAGCTTATTCCTGAGCAGTTCACGCCAGATGTTGAATATGCTTGGCGTGAAGCGTATGGCGTACTTGCTGATATTTGTATAACTGAGGAAGCTGCTTTATACGAGCACAGTAAAAATAACTTAGGCGGTTGGGCAGGCACACGTCAGTTTGCAATAACTAATAAGCAGGCTGAGTCAGAGCTGGTAACTAGCTTTACGCTTACGCCAGTTGATGGCGAGGCAGTAATTGCCCATAAACCGGGTCAATATTTAGGTATTAAAGTTAAGCCAGAGGCTAGTGAATATGAAGAGATCCGCCAGTATTCTATTTCGCAAAAAAGTAATGGTAAAAACTACCGTATTAGCGTTAAAAAAGAGTTATTACCAAACCCTGGCATGGTGTCTAACCATTTACACTCACTAGAGCAAGGCGCAATAGTAGAGCTATATCCGCCTGCAGGGGATTTCTTTTTACGAAATAACACCAGCCCTGCTGTGCTTATTTCAGCGGGTGTTGGGCAAACGCCAATGGTAGCAATGTTAGAGACGCTATTAAGCGATACTGCTAATCAAAATATTATGTATTTGCATGCTTGCGAAAATACTCAGCAGCACTCATTTGCTAATTATTTAAATGAACTAAGCACTGTTTACCCGCGCTTACAAACCATGACTTGGTTTAATCAAGGCGATGTAGGAGCTGATTTTACCGGTTTTATGGATTTACACGCAGTACAAGCGCAATTGCCACTGAGCAACGGCGACTTTTACTTGTGTGGACCCGCTAATTTTATGGCCTTTGTGAAAAAACAACTGCTAGAATTAGGCGTTAATAACGGACACATTCATTACGAAATTTTTGGCCCGCATCAAGATCTATAATATTTATAGAATAAAACTCAATTAAAAAAGCGCGCTATTGGGCATTACTTCAATAGCGCGCTTTTTTGTGCCGTTAAATAACCTGAACTCCGGATAATAAACCTATCTCAAGCAGCTATTTTCAGCGCTAACTGCGTTGAATTTACTTGCAATAGGCCAGCTATTGACGCGTAAATTCGCCTTGTTTTCACTGGAAATCTCTGGCTAGAGAAAATAAAGCTAAATATAACTATGATTCAATACGTTAGTAAATCTCTTAACCAGAGTTCAGGTTAAATATTAAACTGGCTCCTAATACCTTTAAATTAAAGCTTTTTGGTATTGGTTTGCGCGGCATACGCTTGTTGTTGCCAAGCATTAAATAACTGCTGTTGTTTATTTGATATTTTTAAGCCGTAAGTTTTTTGCATATAGGCATAGGCGTCGGCTATTTGTTTACGGGCATAAAAAGGAGGCTCTATTACTCGTTGTTTAAAGTTAACTTTAACTTCACAGCGACCGTATTGGGTGGCGCTTTCACTAAGCATTCCAAATCGATAATTAGAACGATCTGCGTTAATTTCACCAATAGCAGGAGCTAAGTTGTTTATATCGGCTTCCATCTTTCTAAACTTAGCACTTACTTTACGGCAGTTTTTACGCCCGCCATCTTGCCAGCATTGTAATTGGTGGCCAAACTCCCAGGCAGGCACAATATGCTCCCATTCTATGCGTAAAGCGCGTGCATTTACGTTACCTGAGCGGGTATGTGTATTGCGTGGCACATAGCCACAGTTAGTGGGGTCAGGAACTAGTTTTTTACCCTGTTTTTTTATATCGCAGCCACAGTAAATACTTTTAGCATTACTAGGGAGGGTTTTAATTAGGTGTCTTTTAGCGGTTGAAAACCGAGTGAATTCTTCAGCCGATAGCGAAAAGCATACAAAAAAAGCCAACAAGGCTAAAATAAATCGAGTCATATCCATCACATACGTGAACTACAGGAGCGGCTAGTTTAATGACTTGAAGCTAAAAGATAAAGTTTACTTAAAGCCATATTTACCGTTCTTTAGTATTTAACCTTAGCTCTGGTTAAGAGATTTACTAACGTATTGAATCATAGTTATATTTAGTTTTATTATCCGGAGCTCAGGTTATCTACTTTAAATTGTTGTTTAAATAAACAAAAGTTGTTACTTAAAGAGTATGATGAAAGCTCATAAGTTTGTGATTTGGATTGCGAATGAAATTTATAGATTATTATGCCGTGCTTGGAGTATCGCCCGATGCAGACGATAAAGCGGTTAAAGTAGCTTATAAAAAGCTAGCTAGAAAATATCATCCAGATGTAAGTAAAGAACCTCAAGCCGAGGAAAAGTTTAAAGAGATAGGTGAAGCTTACGAAGTTATTCACAACAAAGAAGAGCGCGCTAAATACGATGTGTTACGTCGTAATCAACAAAACCGTGCTCAGCAGCAAGCAAATTATGGCGGTAGCTATGGCTCGTCACAAAACCATTATCAGCAAGGTGATCCCCAAGCCGATCAGGAGTTTTCTGATTTTGTAAATTCAATGTTTGGCGGCGCAGGTGGGTTTAACCATGGCGGGCAGGGCAGAACTGGTGGCGCTCGTGCGCAAAAAGGACAAGATGTGGAAATTGAATTCCCGGTATTTCTTGAAGAAACGTTAGTCGATACCGTTAAACCAATTGAGTTTATGCTGCCGCAGCGAGACAGTAGTGGCCGTGTATCTGAAGTTAAAAAATCGCTTAAAGTTAAAATTCCTGCCGGCTCGGTTAATGGCGAACGCATTCGCTTAAAAGGCCAAGGTGGATTAGGTTCGGCAAATGGCCCTAATGGCGATTTGTATTTGCAAATTCGCTTAGTGCCTCATCCATTATTTGACGTTGAGGGGCATGACCTAAACATAGTGGTACCTCTTGCACCATGGGAAGCTGCTTTGGGCACTAAAATAAATTTACCTACATTAGCCGGAAAAATCCAACTAACTATTCCAGCTAATAGTCAATCGGGTCAACGTTTACGCATTAAAGGTAAAGGGTTAATTAGTAAAAAAGCCAAAGGTGACTTATTTGCTGTGATTAAAATTGTTAATCCAGCATTGAGTGATGATGTTAGCAAAAAGCTTTGGCAAGAGCTGGCCGAAAAAGCCCATTTTGACCCCCGTAGCAATTGGAGCAAGTCATAATGAAAATTATCGAGGCACCACAAGGCAATTTACTCACTAGCCAAGAATTGTGTGTGAGTAGTGATATTAGCGAAGCCATATTATATGAATTGGTTGAGCACAGCATTGCTATTCCTATTGAGGGCGAGCGCGTTACAGAATGGCAATTTACGGTATCAACAGTGATCTTAGTTAAAAAGGCTGCGCGTATTCAGCATGACTTATCGTTAGATTGGTCTGCTATTGCTTTGGTTTTACAATTATTGGATGAACGGGATGAGTTGATTGCTGAAAACCAAATGTTAAAGCAGCACTTAAGTCGATTTAAACATTTAGAATAAAAAATAGTGGTTAAATTTTAAATGCGAGTAGCTAGCTATTTTTATGGAGCTAGCTCAGCACTTTTATAATAGTGAGCTTTTGGTGCTTAAATATTTTTTATTCGTGAAATAAGAGTAAGTAAAGCGTCAATAAATGCGTAAAAATAGCCGACTATTCAGATAAAAAAGGTGAATATTGCAGAGTTGATTTGGTATAAGCGTAAAACTGCGTTAAAGTTTACAGCGAACTAATTAGAGGATAAACAGCAGACAATGTCGGAAATTCAATTTTTAAATGTAGACCTAGAGCTTGAGTCAAAGCAAGATATTAGCGTGCTTGTAGCTGACCTAAAAAAAATCGCCACTATTTTACATTATGATAAAGACGAATACCGTCAGTTAGCGCGTATAGAAGTAACAGGCGAAATATCTTCACCGGATAAAGCAATTAACCACTTATGTGAGTTAGTAGAGTCATGCTCGCGGGCTGCACTTAAGCAATGGTTGAGTTGTTCGCGCCGTACCTTTGATATTGGTTTTGAATCGGGCACTTCGCCAAAGTGTTTTAACCAAGCGCTGCACGCCGATACATTATTACGTATATCGGCAATTGGTGCAGGCATGGAAATTACTATTTACCCGCTAGAAAAATAGCGTTAGCCTTTGCGCTCTACAACAGCTGCGGTCATTTTTGATACGCAGCAAAGCTCGCCGCGACTATTCGTTATTTTTATTTCCCATACTGAGCTACGTTTGCCAATATGAAACGCTTTTGCGGTGGCGGTTAAGGTGCCATTACGCGAGGCTTTTAAATGGCTGGCACTGATCTCTTGCCCTACACAATAAAATTTAGTGAAGTCGACCACAAAATTAGCCGCGTAGCTGGCAACACTTTCGGCTAAAACCACGTTTGCTCCGCCATGCACCATGCCTATAGGGTTATGGTGCGCAGGAATTGCTGGCATAGTGGCAACTAAGTAATCATCACCAATTTCAGTTATTTCAATCCCCATGGTTTTCATCAGTGTACCTTGGCCATTTATGCCTTGGTCTAACTGCTTACAAAACGCTAAAGTAATAGGTTGATGCCAAATACTCATTGTTACTCCTTTAAAGGTTGAAAACGATAACCGATAATACGATTTTTCATGGCGATATGATAGCCAAATTAGTGCAGCTACTGCATGGTAATACAGTGCTACTTTTTGCTTTCTACATAGTGCTTAATTTCATCGAGATCTTTTTTTAGCATTTTACGCATCGAACTTTTAAGAAAAAACCCTATCACTGCAGAGATCATTTTTACCCAAATAGACTCAGAGCTATCAGAAAAAGTCATGGTTAAACAGGTGCTAGGTTCGGCGGCGGTAAGTGACAGCTTAGTGGTATAAACTGCCCCGCCATTTTCTGCGCGAGTGCAATAGTATTCATTAGTAACAGCTTCGGTGATCCACATGGTTTCTGAGGCTGCTTTGCCAAAAAGTTTTCGTGTTTCTAACCATCTTAGGCCCACTAGCCCTTGTGGTGGCTTCTCGATTATTTTTACATCAATAATGCCAGACAGCATATTGGCACTGTTTTCGATGTCAGTTATTGCCGCCCATACTTTACGTTTAGGACCGTTAATTATTACCGCTACAGTGATATTCATAACACTCTCCGTTAATTCACATTGATGAAGTTAAGGCCCATTACAAAAACGATAGCTAACTAATTTTTAATAACAGCAACAACTTAGTAGTTATGTAATTAATGTAACGTAAAACTAACACTATCGTGATCTGCGTAATTTTATCTGTAATTTACTTGGTAATTTTAAGCTTAGACCAATGCCACCTTTGGCAGCAAAGGCGAGGAGTAATTTAAATTTGCGATTTTCAGATAACTGTATATACTCACAGTTAAATGTACTGTATGGAAAACCAGTTGTATGCGACCATTAACTAACCGCCAAGCGCAAATACTCGAACTTATTAAAGTGTTTATTAAAGACACTGGTATGCCTCCTACACGCGCAGAAATTGCACAAACATTAGGCTTTAAAAGTGCTAATGCAGCAGAAGAGCATTTAAAAGCGCTGGCTAAAAAAGGCGCTATTAAAATGAAACCAGGCGCTAGCCGTGGTATTCAACTTATTGAAGAAGATGAACCAGAACAACTTGGTTTACCGTTAATAGGCCGTGTAGCTGCCGGCGAACCTATTTTGGCGCAACAACATGTTGAGAGCCATTGTAAAATTGACCCGTTAATGTTTAAACCCGCTGCCGATTTTTTATTGCGTGTAAATGGTATGAGCATGCGAGATATTGGTATTATGGATGGTGATTTACTGGCTGTTCATCGCACTCAAGTTGCCGAAAATGGCCAAGTTATTGTTGCCCGCGTTGATGACGATGTAACGGTAAAACGCTTAGAAAAAGCAGGCAAAAAAGTATTATTGCATGCTGAAAATAAAGAATTTTCGTCGATAGAAGTGGATCTTGAAAACGAATCTTTTAATATTGAAGGCTTAGCTGTTGGGGTTATTCGTAATGCTGACTGGATGTGACAATTAAGCTGTTATAGCTATGTAAAATATCGGCATAATTTAATAGCTCAGATAATTAATGCGCACTTTTTAGTGCGCTTTTTTTTGCCTTTTTTTTGTGAAAATTCCGCTGCAATGAAAAAATTATATTAAGTTTATGTTTTTTATCATTTAAGTATTTAATACTCGTTATCGCTGTCTTTTTATTTGTAACCCTTGCTGTTGCTCACTTCCTGCTTAGAACAAAATTAAATAAATCCCATATTTACGCTAATCCCCTAATATTATTTGATTATTTTTCAAACTAAAACTTGCTAGTTGTTCAATTATTAACTAATTGTTAATGGGCTGGACTAACAATAACTCACAGCTTTAGTTTTGAGAAAATATATTTATATATCCGGCAGCAATACAAAAATAAAAAATAACAAATTGGCATTTAAAGCTTATGTCTTTTTGTTTTGCACTCGCAACAGTATTAAAGGAGCTGTCACATGGGTAAATTGAGCTCTACCTTGTGGCTTATATTGTTTGTTTTTCCGCAGTTAGCATTGGCAAATAGCCAATATAATATGCGCAAAGGCGTAACCGATATAAGTAATAATGTTTATCAACTACACATGACCATATTTTTAATATGCTGTGTAATAGGCGTGATTGTATTTGCCGTTATGTTTTGGGCACTTATTCATCATCGTAAATCTAAAGGAGCAGTTGCTGCTCAATTTCACGAAAGTACCAAAGTAGAAATACTCTGGACAGCAATTCCATTTGTTATTTTAATAGCAATGGCAGTCCCCGCAACTAAAACATTAATAGCGATGGAAGATGCCAGTAAAGCGGATATCACTATTAAAGTAACTGGTTCACAATGGAAATGGCATTACGAATATATGGGGGAAGATGTTGAGTTTTACTCAATACTTGCCACACCGCAAAATGAAATTGCTAACCTAGCCGATAAAAACCCCAACTATTTACTTGAGGTAGATAAGCCTCTGGTATTACCGATCAATAAAAAAGTACGCTTTTTAATGACCTCCGACGATGTTATTCATTCTTGGTGGGTGCCCGATTTTGCTATTAAAAAAGATGCAAACCCGGGGTTTATTAACGAAACGTGGACCAACATAAACGAAGTCGGTATTTATCGCGGTCAGTGTGCTGAGCTATGCGGTAAAGATCATGGCTTTATGCCAGTGGTAGTAGAGGCTAAGTCAGAGGCCGATTTTAAAGTTTGGCTAGCAGATGCTAAACAAGCAAAGCAAAAAGCAGCAGCAGCAGATGCTGCATTACTTGACCAAACACTCCCTAAAGAAGAATTAATGACTTTGGGTGAGCAAGTGTATATGGCCAATTGTGCTGCATGTCATCAGCCCACAGGGTTAGGTTTGCCAGGCGTTTTTCCTGCACTTAAAGGCAGCCCGATAGTGCTTGGCGATATAAAAGACCACATTGATATTGTTATTCACGGAAGCCCCGGCACAGCCATGCAAGCCTTTGCTAAACAGCTCTCTATAAAGCAATTAGCAGCGGTAATTACTTATAAGCGTAATGCATGGGGTAATGATACCGGTGATGTAATTCAACCAAGTGAAATACAGGCAGCACTTGATGCCGATGGGGAGGCGAACTAATGAGTAGCATAGTAGAACAACCTGACATTAATGAAGCTCACCACGCTCATCATCCTGCTAAAGGCTTTAAGCGCTGGTTATATACCACAAATCATAAAGATATAGGTAGCTTGTACTTAATTTTTTCGCTAACTATGTTTTTTATTGGTGGTGCTATGGCTATGGTGATCCGCGCTGAGTTATTTCAGCCAGGATTGCAATTAGTCGATCCTCACTTTTTTAATCAAATGACCACGGTTCATGGGTTGATTATGGTATTTGGTGCCGTTATGCCGGCCTTTACTGGCTTAGCTAACTGGATGGTGCCATTAATGATTGGCGCGCCTGATATGGCCTTACCCCGAATGAATAACTGGAGTTTTTGGATTTTACCATTCGCGTTTTTAATTTTATTATCATCGCTATTAATGCCCGGTGGCGGTCCTGCGTTTGGTTGGACTTTTTATGCGCCGCTGTCCACAACCTACAGTAATGACAATACCGCCATGTTTGTATTTGCTGTGCATATTATGGGTATTAGCTCCATTATGGGGGCAATTAATGTAATTGTAACCATAGTTAACTTGCGTGCCCCAGGCATGACTTGGATGAAGGTCCCTATGTTTGTATGGACTTGGCTGATAACGGCATTTTTATTAATTGCGGTTATGCCGGTACTCGCAGGTGCAGTGACCATGGTGCTCACCGATAAATACTTTGCAACCAGCTTTTTTGATGCAGCTGGTGGCGGTGATCCGGTGATGTTTCAGCACATATTTTGGTTTTTTGGCCACCCCGAAGTATACATAATGATTTTGCCGGCTTTTGGCATTATTTCTACTATAGTTCCTACCTTTTCGCGTAAAAAACTTTTTGGTTATTCCTCCATGGTATATGCCACGGCGTCAATTGCGTTGTTGAGTTTTACAGTGTGGGCGCATCATATGTTTACTACCGGTATGCCGGTGGCTGGCGAGCTATTTTTTATGTACGCGACTATGCTGATATCGGTGCCCACTGGAGTAAAAATATTTAATTGGGTAGCCACTATGTGGCGCGGTTCAATTACGTTTGAAGTCCCCATGCTGTTTAGTATTGCTTTTATTGTGTTGTTTACCTTAGGTGGTTTTTCGGGATTGATGCTGGCCATTACACCGGCTGATTTTCAGTACCATGATACCTACTTTGTAGTGGCACATTTTCATTATGTACTGGTAACGGGAGCGGTGTTTTCTATTATGGCAGGCGCGTATTATTGGCTGCCTAAATGGACTGGCAATATGTATAACATAGCGCTGGCTAAATGGCATTTTTGGTTATCGCTGGTAAGCGTAAATGTATTGTTTTTTCCTATGCACTTTGTAGGGCTTGCAGGCATGCCACGCCGTATACCCGACTATGCGCTACAGTTTGCTGACTTTAACGCCATTATTAGTATTGGCGGCTTTGCCTTTGGATTATCGCAGTTGTTGTTTGTAGCTGTAGTGATTAAATGCGCACGCGGCGGCGACAAGGTTCCTGCAAAAGTGTGGGAAGGCGCAGAAGGACTGGAGTGGGAGGTAGATTCACCTGCTCCGTACCATACATTTTCAACACCACCGGAAATTAAATAATGATACACGCACCGCTACTTAAGCGCTTAGTTGTTATTTGCTTAGCCATGTTCGCATTTGCATTTGCGTTAGTGCCTTTGTATGACGTGTTTTGTGATATTACCGGCATTAACGGTAAGCCATCATTAGAGCAAGCAAAGCAAAGCACGCAAGTAATACAAAATCGCGAAATAAGTGTGAGCTTTACCACGCATGCACAAAGCGGTGCACCCTTTGCTGTGAAGTCTAAAGAGTATAGTGTTGCGGTAAAGCCCGGTGCTATGCGTGAGGTAATGTTTAGCGCCAAAAATAATAGTGACCAAGATAAAGTAATGCAGGCAGTGCCTTCGGTATCACCCGGTAGAGCAGCAAAATACTTACATAAAATAGCGTGTTTTTGTTTTGATCAACAGCCATTAAAAGCAGGTGAAGAACTAGAGTTTACGTTGCTTTTTTATGTTGATACCGCACTACCAAGTGACATTGAAGAGTTAACTTTATCTTATACGGTATTTGATATTAGTGAGCGGCTAGCAGCCAATAACAACTAGCCTAACTAGTGACAACCAGGAGCAAATAAAATGAAGCAAGAATATGAGCATTATTATGTACCAGATCAAAGCCCATGGCCGATTGTTGGCGCAGTAGCATTATTTTTTATTGCAGTAGGTGCAGCTCTAACCGTAATGAGTGCCGGTAAAGAAGGTGACAGTGGCATTTATATTTTGTACGCAGGTATAGCAGTACTGCTGTATATGTTGTTTAGCTGGTTTAAAAACGTGATTGATGAGGCCGGGAAAGGCTTATATTCGGCGCAAATGGATCGCTCTTTTCGACAAGGAATGAGTTGGTTTATTTTTTCTGAAGTAATGTTTTTTATGGCATTTTTTGGCGCACTTTTTTACGCCCGTATGCTTTCTGTGCCTTGGCTTGGTGGTGCCGATAACAATGCCATGACTAACGAAGTGCTTTGGCCTACATTTGAAGCTGTGTGGCCATTAATTACCACGCCAGGGGGCGACACTACCCAAGCTATGGGATGGCAAGGTCTACCGCTGATTAACACCTTAATTTTATTGACCTCATCAGTTACTTTGCATTTTGCCCATGTGGCAATAGAAAGTGATAAACGCGGCCAGTTAAAAGTGTTTTTAGGACTGACTATTTTATTGGGTGCAATTTTTTTAGGCCTACAAGTAGAAGAATATATTCATGCGTATAACGATTTAAACTTAACATTAGATGCCGGTATTTATGGCAGCACGTTCTTTTTACTTACGGGTTTTCATGGCATGCATGTGACCTTAGGAACTATTATTTTATTGGTAGTATTTTTACGAATTTTAAAAGGACACTTTACTAAAGATAAGCACTTTGCTTTTCAAGCGGCGGCTTGGTACTGGCATTTTGTTGATGTAGTTTGGTTATGCTTATTTATATTTGTGTATGTGCTGTAGTTATTAAAGGGGCGTTATTGCCGCTAATAAAGCCAAGTTTTAGTGCGGCAATAACAACTATTAATACCACCACAGAAAATAATACGCGACGACCTAAAAAGTGAGACATAGGTCGTCCTTGGGTTTTTCCAGAGACCATAATAAATAAAGCGCGAAACAAGTTAAAAAGTATAAATAATAACAACAATACAATAAAAATTTTAATCATCACTAGGTTGACCCTTTATGCAGTTAATTAGATGGCGTGAACAAAAGTTTAGCTCAATAATCACCATTTGTATGGTAGTGATTGTAGTTTTGGTGTGTGTGCGTTTAGGTTTTTGGCAGTTAGAACGTGCGACACACAAACAACAGCAGTTAGCTTCTATTGCAACGCTGCAAACGCACGGTGTAATGAGCTGGCAGCAAATGCTTAAACTACCTAGTAACTGGAATAAAACAGGATTGTTAGTTGAGTTAACAGGGCATTTTATTAACGGTGAATATTGGCTTTTAGACAACCAAGTTTATAACGGGCAGGTGGGTTATGACTTACTGGCACTGTTAAAGCCAAATAACGAAACACATGCCATTTTGGTTAATTTAGGCTGGATAAAAGCTCCCCTATCGCGCGATACATTACCTAAAGTAACCCTACCTAAACACGCTTTTACGCTTACTGCTCAAATAAAAGAAAATAACCTTACTGCTTTTAGCCTCGAGAGTAAAACCAATAACATTGATTTACCAAAGCGAGTGCAAACAATTGAATTAAATAAGTTGAGCGAAGAAAGCCAGCAATTATTAGTTAATTTTATGGCGTATCGCCAAGGTAGCGGCGATGCAATAGGTATACCTCACTATACCGCGGTTGTTATGAGCCCACAAAAACACCACGCTTATGCGGTGCAATGGTTTTTAATTGCGCTGGCGTGCGTTTTAGTGGCTATTTTTGCAAGTAAAAAAAGGACACATAATGAAAAATAACCCCCTTTTACTGTTTGTCATTTGCTGCGCTATTCCGCTAATTTTAGCGTACAGCGCGCTTAAATTAGATTGGTTACCTACCGCCATTACTAACAATGGTGAGTTTTTACAGCAACAGGTTAAATATGAAAATTGGCCGCAAAACAATCATAAGCAATGGACTATTGCCCTAAATTACTCCAATGGATGTACTACGCCTTGTAGTGAGCAATTAGCCGCACTAAATAATTTATACATAGCGCTAGGCAAAAACCAGAATAAAGTAGATGTCGCCGTGATAGGCGAAGTAAAAGCTGCCAACTCCCCGTGGAAAAGTATAGATGCGCAACCAAACTTACAACCGGCTAGTTTGTATTTAATCGACCATATGGGGCTTGTAGTGCTTGAGTATCCATTTAAAACACAGCCACAGGAAAATAGATTAGTACAAAAAGGACTATTAAAAGATCTAAAAAAATTACTGAGTTATTCTCGTTCGAGCTAAGTAGGAAGATGCCATGTATAA
The DNA here is from genome assembly GCF_015864415.1 of Pseudoalteromonas sp. SCQQ13. Classification (NCBI taxonomy): domain Bacteria; kingdom Pseudomonadati; phylum Pseudomonadota; class Gammaproteobacteria; order Alteromonadales; family Pseudoalteromonadaceae; genus Pseudoalteromonas; species Pseudoalteromonas sp. SCQQ13. The sequence goes on from NZ_JADYXG010000021.1 coordinate 16,944, forward strand.
AAATTATAAAAACTGGGTATTAATAACGGGCTTATTGGCTTTGATAGTAGTGGCGTTGGGTGCTTATACTCGCTTAAGTGATGCCGGGTTGGGTTGCCCAGATTGGCCAGGATGTTATGGTTTTTTAACTGTACCCAAACATGAAGCCGATATAGCGCAAGCAGCACAAAGTTATCCCGATATGATGTTTGAAACCGCTAAAGCATGGAAAGAAATGATTCATCGCTACTTTGCCGGTACGCTAGGCTTGCTCATATTAGCCTTATTTGTATATGCTTTTTTAAAACGTCAATCGCCAACAACGCCAGTTAAATTACCATTACTACTGTTATTGTTAGTGATATTTCAGGCTGCATTAGGTATGTGGACGGTTACGATGAATTTACAGCCGTTAATAGTGATGGGCCACTTACTTGGTGGCTTTAGTATTTTAGCGCTGCTCACTTTATTATATTTACGATTAAACGCCAAGCCAATAATGGGGGGAGATGCAGGTGCAAGACGCTACTTTGGTTTAAGCCTAGTGGCGCTTAGCGTACTAATTATACAAATAGCATTAGGAGGTTGGTTGGCTGCAAATTACGCTGCTCCGCATTGTAATGGCTTGCCTTTATGTAGTAATGCCCAGCCATTTTCGCTTAGTAGTGTGTTTCAGCTCCCGCTTGAGCATGGTAACTACGAGTTTGGCGTCCTGTCGCAGCAAGCACGTATGTCGATTCATTTATTACACCGTATTTGGGCATTAGTTACTTGCATAGTATTGGCATTAATTATGTGGCGAATATACAGCCGTGCCTACTCGCAAAAAATAAAAAGCTGCGCCGTTAGCGTGTTAGTTGTCTTATTTTGCCAAATTGCTTTAGGCCTCGCAGTGGTGCATTGGCATATTCCGTTAAGTATGGCACTGGCACATAACTTAATGGCTGCCATACTGTTATTAACTTTAATTAGATTATGCTATTACCTCAAAGCACGAACTTAAAAGCACGAACCTAAAATTACAAATAGAAAGGAGCGTTGTTATGGCACTTACAATAGATAAAAAAGCAATACAACCAATAAATACACTACCGCTAATTACACGTAGTTATAATTTACTACAAGATTATTTAGCCATTAGTAAATTTAAAGTAGTCGCTATGTTGGTACTGACCGCGTGGGTTGGTTTGGCGCTAGCACCCGATGTAGGCAGAGGCATGGGTGTACAGTTTATAAGCTTACTTGGCATAGGATTGCTTTCAGCAGCAGCAGCGGTAATTAACCATGTTGTTGATAGCGAAATAGACAGCAAAATGGCGCGTACTCGTCATCGCCCAGTAGCTAAAGGCCGCCTAAGTAAGGCACATGCACTGAGTTTTGCGGCAATAATAGGTGTGGCAGGTTTTATTATGCTAATGCTATGGGCAAATACCCTTACCGCCATATTAACCTTATTTGCGCTGGTGGGTTATGCCTTTGTATACACCTCTTTTTTAAAGCGCGCTACACCACAAAATATTGTTATTGGTGGCCTTGCTGGCGCTATGCCACCCTTATTGGGTTGGGTGTCTGAAACAGGGCAAATGGCAGCTGCACCTTGGCTACTAGTGATGATTATTTTTACGTGGACCCCTCCGCACTTTTGGGCCTTAGCTATAGCTCGTAAGAGCGATTACGCACGGGCTAAAATTCCTATGTTACCGGTTACGCATGGTATCGATTTTTCTAAAACCTGTGTGGTTGCTTACTCTGTGTTACTGGCAATTGTGTGTATATTTCCTTATTTGATAGGAATGTCGGGGTTAATTTATTTAATCGGCGCATCTGGATTAAATGCAGTCTTTATTTATAAAGCGATTAAATTAAAACTAGCCGCTAACGACGACACTGCTATGGATTTATTTCGCTTTTCAATTATTCATTTAATGGTACTCTTCATCATATTATTTATAGATAAATGGCTACTTTTATGAAGCAATTATGGCTAGGGTTAGTTATTGTTTTAACATTGTTTTTATCGGCGTGCTCAGATGATAATGCACCGCCAGACGTTAATGCATTAGTGTACGAAAATGCTAAACCTTTAGCCGACTTTAGTTTAGATGATCAACATGGCGAATTGGTTACTAAGCAGCAGCTTTTAGGGCAATGGAATTTAGTGTTTTTAGGTTACACCAGCTGCCCCGATATTTGCCCGTTAACACTGGCTAAACTAAATGCAGTGTATAAAAATTTACGTAGTGATTACCCAGTGCAAATTTGGTTTGTATCGGTAGATCCAAAACGAGATACCCCAGCAAAACGAAAAGACTATATTGATTACTTTAACCCCGATTTTTTAGCGGTTTCGGGGGAGCACAAACAGCTTTTCCCTATGGTAAGAGGGTTAGGCTTAATTTACGCTATTAGTGATAGTAGCGAGTCAGAGTATGCAGTTGATCATAGTGCTTCAGTGGCTATGGTTGATGGCAATGGGGCGGTAAGAGCTATATTTAAACCTGAATTTAAACAAGGTAGCGTGCCGTTAATAAATTCCAAAGAGTTAACTCAAGAATTTAAACAAATAGCTGATTATTATAAAAACTAGTTATTTAAACAGTAAATTAAAAAAGGAGCCCTAGGCTCCTTTTTTACTGCTGTAATTTAAGCTATTCAATAACCCAAGGCTGCGAAAACCAAAAATAGCTACCAGCATTGTTAATTGCAGGGGCGGTACAATTAAAGCGCGAACGACCTTTATTGAGCGCTTTAGGTGAGGTGACTTCTACTGTGTTTTTATTTATCCAGGTTAAATTAGCCTGGCCAACACTCGATACATAACAAGCAAACTGACTTTTATGAAAATCCCCCATAGTAAACTCAATAGTGAGTTTGGGTGGGTTTTGCGCCGTTACACTGTCTTCATAAGTGAGCGCGGTTATATTAAATGCGCGAGAATTCAATTTAGTGATCAGCGTATCTAATTTACTATAAAAGCCCGAAGCCGGAAAACGCGGTAAGCGACTAAAGTTAGAATCTTTATTTACAGCGCCAGAATGCTGACCTATACCAATAAAACCAAGCTCGGTTACTAGGGCTTGTAACTTATTGTTAAACTCGCCATACGGATAAGCTAAATATTTATAATCATGGCCAATTTCTGTTTTTATACGCTGCTGTGAATGTAGGATGTCTTGTTTAATGCGGGCTTGCCATTGTGCATCGCTTTCGTTTGCAAGCATATGGTGTAAGTAATCGTGTTGGCCACTATGATTGGCAATAAGTGCGCCTTTTTTTGCTAGCTCTTGGAGTTTATCCCAGCCCATTACATAGCCTTTACCTTCGTCTATTAGCTTAGGATTGACAAAAATTGTGTACGGATAGCCAAACTTTTCTAAAATTGGCGCTGCTTGCTCGTAATTATTGTTGTAACCATCATCGAAAGTAATAGCGACGGTTTTATCTGGTAAAGTGTGTTTTTGCTGCAACGCAGTTATCAGCTCATCTAAAGGAATAACATTAAAGTTATGCTCTTTTAAATAACTTAAGTGCTCAGTAAAAGTGCTCGCGCTAACACTGGTTACCGCCGGAAGGGTTTCACTAACGTGATGATACTGTAAAATAACGGCTGCTTGAGCGCGCAGTGAAATACTAATCAGGATAAATAATACTAAATGAAACAATTTCTTATACATAATAAAGCACACCATAAAAGCTTGTTGTTGTTAGCGGGTCCGATGATATTATCAAATATTACCGTCCCACTGTTAGGAATTGTTGATACTGCAGTAATTGGCCACTTAGGAAGCGCTCATTATTTAGCCGGTATTGCGCTGGGATCTGCGGTTATATCAATATTATTTTGGCTCGCAGGCTTTTTAAGAATGAGCACCACTGGGTTAGTGGCACAAGCTTATGGGCAAAACGATTTAACCCAATTGGCGGCGTTATTAAAACGCAGCTTAGTGCTTTCTTGCTTTGTTGCCGTATTGCTTATCGCCTTATCGCCTTTAATAAAACACGCCATTGCATTTTTATCGGCGGCCAATAGCGACGTGCTTACGCAAGCGTATCAGTATTTTAGTATTCGTATTTTTAGTGCGCCTGCGGCCTTATGTAATTTAGTACTATTAGGTTGGATGCTAGGTATGCATTATGGCCGTGGGCCGTTTTATTTATTATTAGTGACTAATATTACCAATATAGTGCTCGACATATATTTTGTTGTATACCTAGATTGGGCGGTAGCAGGCGCTGCATGGGCGTCACTTATTGCCGATTACACCGCGTTAGTTTTTGCCGTGGTGTTAGTTATTAAATTAGCTAAAAAACGCGGCATAAAACTAAGCGTACCAGGTTGGTTTAGCATTACAAAAATGGCAAACCTACTAAGCTTAAACCGTGATATTTTTATTCGCTCATTTATTTTACAGCTCTGCTTTAGCTTTATGACCTTTTACGGCGCACGAATTGGCGAAACCACGCTAGCAGCAAATGCAGTATTACTTAACTTTTTAATGTTGGTAAGCTTTGCACTCGACGGTATTGCTTATGCCAGTGAGGCAAAAGTAGGGCATGCTAAAGGTCAACAAAGTGTAAAAAATATTGAGCTTTGGGTAAAAATAAGTGTGTTTTGGGGCGCGCTATTTGCTTTAGCATACAGTTTGTTTTTTGCTATATTTGGTCGCTATATTATTACGCTATTAACTAATGTGCCGGAAGTGATTACCACGGCTACGCTGTACTTGCCTTGGATTATAGCCTTGCCATTATTGGCAATGAGTTGCTTTTTATTTGATGGTGTATTTGTTGGACTTACCCGGGCAAAGGCAATGCGAAATAGTATGTTGCTCTCAGCAAGTGTTGGTTTTTTTGGTGTATTTGCAGTGTTTCATCAGTGGGAGAATAATGGTTTATGGTTAGCAATGAGCTGTTTTATGCTAATGCGAGGAGTAACATTAATAGTGAAATACCAAAAGTTAAAGGCAAATAATCAGTTATTAGATTAAGGTAATTTGGTGGCTTATTTCCATAGGTCGGGGTCGTGGTTTTTAGGCTCAATATTTTTAAGTACTTGTGAAAAGCGATTAGCAAAAATACCGCTGTAGCCCCAAGCAGCAAAAAACAAAGCTGGCACTAAAATAACAACGCCAATAATTTGCAAGCTGTAGTGACTGTAATAGCCTAAAAAAATAAATATCACGGCTAGCACAAACAGTGCTACGCCGCGAAAAAAACGCTTTAAGCTAAGCTTAGGGTTGCTCCCTAAGCTATATATAAGCGACTTTAGCATTAAAAATGCTTATTAATAGTAAGAATGATCGCCCGCTTGGTGCTCAGTAATATCGGCAACACCAGTGATCTCTTCAAACTTTTCGATCATCTCTTTTTCAATGCCTTCTTTTAACGTGACATCGATCATAGAACAACCATTACAACCACCGCCAAACTGTAATACAGCAATACCTGCAGCGGTAATTTCCACTAAGCTTACTTGGCCACCGTGGTTAGCAAGTTGTGGATTTACTTCGGTTTCTAGCATGTGTTGTACGCGTTCGTTTAACGATGCATCACCGCTAATTTTACGCGCTTTAGCATTAGGTGCTTTTAGTGTTAACTGAGTACCCATTTTGTCGGTAACAAAATCAATTTCAGCGTCTTCTAAAAAGGGTGCACTTTCTGCATCTACAACGCCGTCAAAACCATTAAAGTTTAGGCGAATATCGCTGTCTTCTACAGCGTCTTCTGGACAATAAGAAACACCACATTCCGCTTGTGATGTACCAGGGTTTACAACAAAAACACGAATGTTGGTTTGTTGTGCTTGATCTGCTAATAGTTTAGCAAAATGCGCTTGTGCTGTTTCGGAAATTGAAATCATAAGACCGTCTATACTTGACTAAATTACTCGGATACTGCATATCATACCCCGCTCATCGTGTTGCGGCTAGTGTTGAGCGTAAAAAGTTGGCATCTATTTTAAGCAATGCTAGCGTGCAAACAACAAACATTTTATGAGTAAATTATATGCGTATAATAATAAAAATAACATTAATGATAATGGTGGCAATACTGAGTTTTTCAACTCAAGCTAAACCATTGTCTTACTACTTTGCAGAGGATGTTGAGTTTGATCCAAGTATACCCACTCCAGAGCAAGTGCTTGGTTATCAAGTAGGTGAGTGGCATGTAAGGCACGATCAGTTGGTGCGTTATATGGAAATACTAGCACAAAAAAGTGATCGAATTAATTTTGAAGTAATAGGGCGCACGCACGAACAGCGACCATTAGTGATGCTGACTATTACCGCCGCCAATAAATTAAAAAATATAGAGCAAATTCGCCAGGCCCATTTAGCGCGTTTAACGCCTAGCAACACGCAATCATCAGAGCAGCCTGGTGTTGTATGGATGGGTTACAGCGTACATGGTAATGAGTCGTCGGGCAGTAATTCTGCATTGCTGGTGGCGTATTACTTAGCCGCAGCGCAAGGTAATGAAATAAATGAGTTATTAAATAATACCGTTATTTTACTCGACCCTTCACTTAATCCCGATGGTTTAGCTCGTTTTGCTAATTGGGCTAATAGTAATCGTGGTATGAACTTATCGTCAGACCCCGTTACCCGAGAACACGTGGAAAGCTGGCCAAGTAGCCGTACTAATCATTACTGGTTTGACTTAAACCGCGACTGGTTATTACTACAACACCCAGAATCGCGTGCGCGTATTGCAAAGTTTCATCAGTGGAAACCAAATATTTTAACCGACTTTCATGAAATGGGGCCAAACAGCAGTTACTTTTTTCAGCCCGGTATTCCATCGCGCAAACACCCGATTACGCCTGATGAAAATGTCAGCTTAACTAAAGCAATTGCAAATTATCATGCTAAAACATTAGACGAAAATAATGCGCTATACTTCACCGAAGAAAGCTTTGATGACTTTTATTACGGTAAAGGCTCAACTTACCCAGACGTAAATGGTGGCGTAGGTATTTTATTTGAACAAGCCAGTTCGCGCGGGCATATTCAAGAAACCGTAAATGGGCCTCTCAGCTTTGCTTTTACTATTAAAAACCAGCTGCTTACTAGTTTATCAACATTTAAAGCCGCGATAGACAACCGCCAAGCCTTACTCGATTACCAAGCTAAGTTTTATAACCAGGCGATAGATTTAGCAGCCGATGAAAGCTTTCAAGGTTATGTAGTTGCAGGTGCAGCCGATAACACCCGAGTTAACGACTTTTTAAGCATACTGCAACAGCACCAAATTAACGCTTACCCTTTAACAAAAGAGCTAAAAGCAGGTGGTGAAACTTATTCTAGCAATAGCTATTTTGTGCCTTTAGCACAGCCACAATACCGTTTAGTTAAAGCTATTTTTAGCGAACAAAAAAACTTTGCCGATAACACTTTTTACGATGTATCTGGCTGGACACTAGCGCATGCATTTAATTTACCCTTTGCTAAAGTAACCAGTAGTTGGGGATTAAAAGTTGCTGATAACGCATGGCAACAAGCCGCTACACCGCGCTTTGCACAACTTAATGAAGGGTATGCATTTGGCTTTTCGTGGGATGATACCTTGGCGCCAAAAATGCTCAATAGTTTACTGCAGCAAGGGGTAAAAGCCCGTGTTGCATTAAATTCATTAACGGCTAAGTCAGTAAACAGCGAAGAAGTAAATTTTGCAGCGGGGAGTATTATTATTCCTGCAGGGTTACAAACAAATAGTGATTGGATAGCACAGCTTAATCAGGCGCAAAATGAGTTTGGCATTGCTATTAAGCCAATAACGTCAGGATTAACCAGTAAAGGTGCCGATTTAGGGTCACGCTCAATGGCGGTGCTTAGCGCTCCCAAAGTGCTGCTGTTAGGCGGTAAAGGGGTAAGCCAATATGAAGCTGGAGAAGTGTGGTACTACCTAGACCGTTTTGTAGGTGTTGCTCCAACCATTGTTGAGCTAGAGCGTTTGGGCTCAATTGAGCTAAGTAATTACAGCCATATTGTGCTGGCTCATGGTAACTACAGTGGTTTATCTGACGCTGATAAAGTGGCCATAAAAGGTTGGGTTAGAAAAGGCGGTGTTATTTGGGGTCACAAAGGCGGTGCTAAATTTTTAGCGGATCAGCAACTATTAAAAGCCAGCTACTTGTCTCGCAAAGAAGTAGCCAGTGCGTTTAAAACCGACGGTTTAAACTATGCTGATAAAGAGCATTTAGCTGGGCGTCAGCGTATTGCAGGCGCTATTTTTAATACCCATGTAGATTTAACTCACCCACTTACCTTTTCATTACCACGTAATACGCTACCTGTATTTAAAAATAGCACTTGGTTGCTGGAGACCTCAGAGGCACCGTTTGTTAATGTGCTTACCTATACTGAGCAGCCATTACTTGCGGGCTTTACCGATGCTGTAAATGTTACTCAAGTTGCCGGCGCAGCAGGCTTAATTGCGCACTCTTACGGGCGTGGAGCAGTAATTGGTATGACCGACGATCCGGTGTTTAGAGGTTATTGGTACGGTACGAGTAGGTTACTTAGTAACGCATTGTTTTTTGGCCACACGTTTCGGGTAAGTGGCGACTAACTATTAAAATTTTAAATAGGCGTTAAGCAAGTGGTAAAAGCCCACACTTGTTTAGCGCCTGCCTGTTTTAAAGCCTGGGTGGCTGCATTAAGTGTAGCGCCTGTGGTCATAATATCATCAACAATTGCCACCGTTTTACCACTCATATCTGCAGTACATATAAATGCGTCTTTTAAATTTTTAACCCGCTTAGCTTTAGTTAGCTTAGATTGTGCGTGCGTTTTTTTATTACGTAACAGCGAATCACTAAGTAAATTAAAAGATGATAAACACGGTTGCCATACTTGTGTTACTTGATTAAAACCGCGCTGAAAAAATCGACTTTTATGCAGTGGTAATATAATAAAGGTATCGGGCAGTGGGTAATCAGGAGTAAAAAAAGTACTCAATTGTTTAGTAATAACTTGTTGTAATGCATTTTTATAATGTATTTGATTATTAAACTTAAGTTGCTTCAGCCATTGCTCAAAAGGGGGCTGGTAAAACGCACAGGAAAATAACTTATCAAATTCGCAGTTAGGAAACATTTCAATAATATCAGGGCGATATAGCAAGTTTTTTTGCTCGCTTAAATCAAATAATGGTAAATCTTCTAAGCAATACTCACACAAGCCCAGCGCGGCTGGGACTGGGCCTTGGCAAAGTACGCAATGCGACTCAAACAGCCAATTTATAAATGCGTGCTTCATCGGATAAATATACTCATTACAATCGCCTAGTTAAACGCTATTATAAACTTCAGTTTGGTTAAGGTTTGGCAAATATGCAAAATGAATTAGTGTTACTACATGGTTGGGGTATGAACAAAGGTGTATGGCAATTAGTGCAGCCAGAGCTAGCATTTATTCATAATAACAACGTACGCAGTATTGATTTACCTGGCTACGGTAGTAGTAAAACATGCCCAAACCCTTATACCTTACACAGCGCTGCAGCACTTTTAAGTGAGCAGTTAAAACCACACTCTATTTTAATGGGTTGGTCTTTAGGTGGGTTATTTGCACTATATATTGCTAAACATTGGCCCGAAAAAGTAGCTAAAGTGATACTTGTTGCTGCTAGCCCCTTTTTTGCAGAGCAAGCGCCGTGGCCGGGTATAAAAGCACAGGTTTTAACGCAATTTAAAGAGCAGCTTGTTAATCATGGTGAAAAAACCATAGAGCGATTTTTAGCTATTCAGGCAATGGGCAGCGAATCGGCTCGTGATGACGTAAAACAACTTAAACAATTGCTAAATCAATATAAAGCCCCTGAAAATGAGGCTTTGACTGCGGGTTTAGATATTTTACAAAATGAAGATTTACGAGCGCTATTTACTCATTGCCCTGTGCCTATAAGCGCTATATTTGGTCGTTTAGATGCACTTGTTCCTTATAGAGCAATTGCCCAAATGGCAGCACTTAATACTGAGTTTGAGTATGAAGTATTAGATAAAGCGTCACATGCTCCTTTTATTTCTCATAAAAATGAATTTATATCTGCCGTTAAATCAATGCTTTAAAATAGAGCGACGAATAGCGCTGGTTAAAGCTTTATTTTGCGCATTAGTTGAGCGATAATTAAACAATATTTATTTTAATGGAGATTTAATATGCCAATAGGATCTGCATTTAATAGTGGCCTAGAAGGGTTTAACCGAGCTAGCCAAGGAATTGAAAGAGCCAGCGCAGAAATTAACCGTGCCAGTATTGAACAACAAGACGATGCGCAACTAGCACAGCAGCGCCAACTTACGGCTGCTCGCTCAGAAGAAGCGGTTACTGCGCCAGTAGCAAAACCTGCCCGTATTGATGAAGCTTTGGTAAACTTAAAAGTTGAAGAGTTTAACGCTAAAGCGAATACGCAATCGATTCAAACTGCCGATGATGTGCTCGGTACATTAATTGATATAAACGTTTAAATATTATGAATATTGTCACGCCATTCCCGTCTATTAATATAAACACCGCAAATGTTTATACCGAAACTGCACGGCGTGATAATCAGTTGCGAGAAGTTATTCCCCCGCCAGCATCAAGTACGGCTAGTAGCACCGAAAATAAAGCCCAAAGTGATGCCGAAAAAGCTAAATTACCGGGTAACAGTGACCCAGCTACTTACGACGCTAAAGGAAAGCTGATAGGTGAAAAGTCTGTTGAGGCACGTGACGAAAGTTCAGGCAATTCAGATAATGCTGAGCAAGAAAACGAGCAAGAAAAAAACCAAGCGACAGAACAAGAAGCAGCAAAAGAAGAGCAGCAGTTAGCGCAACAAGCACTACAAATTAAAGAGCTTAAAGCGCGTGATACCGAAGTACGTGTGCACGAACAAGCGCATGCAGCAGTGGGTGGGCAACATGCGGGCTCGCCTAGTTATGAGTATCAGCGTGGCCCAGATGGCACTAATTACGCTGTGGGTGGCGAAGTGCAAATAGATGTGGGGGCTATAAGTGGTGATCCACAAGCAACCATAGAAAAAATGCAAACAGTACGTGCAGCAGCACTTGCCCCAGCTCAACCATCGGGTGCAGATAGAGCAATTGCTGCCGATGCCACGCAAAAAATAGCCACCGCACAGGCTGAACTTGCAAGCCCAAAAAGTAATGAAGACGAAAAAACAACAAGTAAAGCAGCCGCTTCACTTTCAAGTAATGATAGCAGTGAAGAAAAAACAGCAAAAAGTGCAGAGCAAACTCGCGATACACAAGTTGAAGCACGCGCTGGGCGCATTGCTAATTTTTATCAAATGGCGACATCGCCCGCAAGCAACAGCGGTTTTTCAGCGCAAATATAGTTAACCTGAACTCTGGTTAAGAGATTTACTAACGTATTGAATTATAATTATATTTAACTTTATTTTCTCTAGCCAGAGATTTTCAGTGAAAATAAGGCGAGTTTACGCGTCAATAGCTGGCCTATTGCAAGTAAATTCAACGCAGTTAGCGCTGAAAATAACTGCTTGAGATAGGTTTATTATCCGGAGATCAGGTTAGTTATGTAGCTTAAGCAATACTGAGCTTAAAGCTTTTATCAAAATACCCAAATAAAAAAACCGCTAACGCGGTTTTTTATTTTTAGCTATATAAGTATTACTTTTTCAGTTTAGCGTTAGCAAATGCATCAGCAAACGCATTGCCCATTAGCGCATTACCATTATCACGCTTTGGCTTAGCAGCTCTTGGCTGTGAGTTGTTGTTAGCGCGTGGCTTTTGCGCAGCAGGAGCTGCTGGCTTATTACTGGTATCAATGTCGTCATCTAGGCGCATGGTAAAGCTAATGCGTTTACGTGCGGCATCAACTTCAACTACTTTAACTTTTACAATGTCACCGGCTTTAACAACTTCACGCGGATCAGAGATAAACTTATTAGTAATTGATGAAATATGTACTAAACCATCTTGATGTACACCTACATCAACAAAAGCACCAAAATTAGCAACGTTAGATACAACACCTTCTAAAATCATTCCTGGTTTTAGATCGCTTATTTTTTCTACGCCGGCTTTAAATTCAGCAGTTTTAAACTCAGGGCGAGGATCGCGCCCAGGCTTATCAAGCTCGCTAATAATATCGGTAACGGTAGGTAAACCAAATTTATCGTCAATGTAGTCGTTAGCGGCTAACTTATTTAAAAAGTCGCTGTTACCCATTAAGCTATTTACATCAATGCTATTGTGCTCACAAATACGCTTAACAACAGGGTAAGCCTCAGGGTGAACGGATGAGTTATCTAGCGGATCGCTGCCGTTGTTAATACGTAAAAACCCTGCGGCTTGTTCAAACGCTTTTGGCCCTAAACGCTCTACTTTTTTAAGCTCACTGCGTTTTGCAAACGAACCATTAGCATCGCGGTAGTTAACAATATTTTGCGCTAAGGTTTTGTTTAAACCAGAAACGCGGGTTAGTAATGGCACCGAGGCCATATTTAAATCTACGCCTACAGAGTTTACACAGTCTTCTACTACTGAGATCAGGCTTTGCCCTAATTGGCTTTGCGATACATCGTGCTGGTATTGACCTACACCTATGGCTTTAGGCTCAATTTTAACCAGCTCAGCTAGAGGGTCTTGTAAACGACGGGCAATAGAAACCGCGCCTCTTAGAGAAACGTCTAAATTAGGAAATTCATTAGCAGCAAGTTCTGAGGCAGAATAGACCGATGCACCCGCTTCGCTAACCATAATTTTATTAAGTTTAAGCTCGGCATTAGCTTTCATTAGTTCAGCAATTAACTTATCAGACTCGCGAGACGCGGTGCCATTACCAATCGCAATAAGCTCAACCTTATGTTGACGACAAAGTAGCTCTAAGGTGCGTACAGATTTTTCCCAGTGATTTTGTGGCGCATGTGGGAAAATAGTTTGTGTGGTTAAAAGTTTGCCAGTGCTATCTACAATCGCAATTTTACAACCGGTACGTAGACCAGGATCGAGCCCTAGAGTAGTACGCGGGCCAGCTGGTGCGGCCATGAGTAGGTCTTTTAAGTTTTTAGCAAATACATCAATTGCACCGGTTTCGGCTTTTTCGCGCATAGCCGCTAAAAATTCATTTTCTAAGTGTAAGCCTAGTTTAATTTTCCACGCCCACTGCACCACAGTTAATAGCCAGCTGCTAGCTGCTTGGTTTTTAATATCTAAGCGATAATGATCAGCTATCATTTGAGCACAAAGTTGCGCTGAATTTTCTGAGCTTGGTTCAGGATTAATATTAAGCTGTAAAATGCCTTCATTACGGGCTCTAAGCATAGCAAGCGCACGGTGCGAAGGTACTTTTTTAAGAGCCTCTTGATGCTCAAAGTAGTCACGATATTTAGCGCCAGCTTGTTCTTGGCCTTTAATTAAGCTGCTTTCAATAACCCCATTTTGACTAATGTAGCTTCTGAACTTCGCGAGTAACTTGGCGTCTTCGGCAAAACGCTCCATTAAAATAAACTTAGCACCTTCAAGGGCTGATTTTGTATCAGCTATGCCTTTATCGGCACTTACAAACTGCTCAGCTTGCTGCTCTGGATCTAGGTTGGCATCATTAAATAGTGCATTGGCAAGCGGCTCTAATCCCGCCTCTATTGCTATTTGCCCTTTGGTACGACGCTTTGCTTTATAAGGCAGGTATAAATCTTCAAGCTCAGTTTTACTTTGTGCAGCATTAATATCGGCGCTTAGCGCTGCAGTTAGTTTTTTTTGTGACTCTATAGTTGATAAAATAAAGCTACGGCGCTCTTCAAGCTCTCGTAAATACGACAACCTTTGCTCTAACAACCGCAGTTGCGTGTCGTCTAGTCCGCCGGTTACTTCTTTTCTGTAACGGGCAATAAAAGGAACCGTTGCGCCTTCATCAAGTAACTTTGTTGCTGCAACAACTTGTTGCTGTTGTGCGTTTAACTCACTGGCTAAACGTGCAGAGATATCGCTCATGCAAAAACCTTATAAAACAAAAATAAGACCAGTTAAATTAACTTAACTGGCGGGTCAATTGCTTGAATAATATCACAGGGGAGGGTAATAAAAAGGTCTTAAAGCAAGCTATTTTGCTTGCTTTAAGATGTAACAATCAAAGCGATAACTTTAATTGTTGTAAAGCGCTTTAATGGGGGTGATCTACGCTCTCTAGTACTTCACTAAATGAGTTAGCAATAGGGGTTATGTGCACAGGTATTTGCAGTGTTTTGGCAATTTCGCGAGCTGAAATTAAGCCACATATTTCATTATTAGCAGTAGTCACTAATAAAAACATAGCGCCACGGTGCTCCATTGTTTGTAGTGCATCGCCAATACATGCGTAGCTTAAGCTTTGCATGCTTACACCGAGTAAATTAGTTAACGGGGTCATTAAGTGGTGTAAGTTAACTTCGCTGCGCGGCAAGCCTATACGCTGGGCTATTATCATTGTTTTTGAGCTTTGTAAGTCTGCACTCGAAACAATGCCTATTAGCTTATGCTGCTCGTCGGTGACTAAAATAAAGTTTGAAGGTTGCACACTAAGTTGTTTTAGCGCTTGCTCAATGGTTGTTTCGAATGATGCACGCACTGGTATTTTATTCGTAAAGTTATTAATCATTTTAATAGCAGGAGAGGTTAAATCAATAAGCGGTTGTTCAACAGCAAACGTGTTAGCAATAACGCCATGAGAAATATCTTGAATACGAAGTTCTTTAAAGTTAGACATATTAGTCACCTTATTTAGTTATAAAATTTAATAGTTTGAAAAGTAAGTTATTAAATTAAATAGCTAGGTGGGCCTCGCTGATGCGCGCAGCTAAAAGGTTTGTCTAAAATAGTACTCTGGTAATAAGAGTAGGGTGCTTTAGGGAGTGGTTGCAGTACCCTAAGGCTAATAACATAGGCATGAGAATCAAAGTCTATGTCGGGATTTGTTTGATCAGGAGTGTCACAAGCAATAAAGTGGGGAGTAACTATACTTGAGTCTAGTTGTGTGTTTTTAGGGCTAGCATGCAAAGTCAAACTTACACTCATGAAGAGTGCAAACAATACGGCATTACTTAATATGCGCGATACTATGTTTGACATAAATACGACCTTAATTAACGAGTCTCAAATTAAAATTGTGTAACTTGAGTTAAATCAGTTATAGCTCATTGCATTAAGTTACACAATAAAAAGTTAATATGATCTGAATCAAAGCAGCTTAACTATTTTTTTGATAGCTAATGCTATTTACGTACCACTGTTTTTTGCCTTGAGGGGTGATAACGTCAAACTCGTCATCTACTTGTTTTTTTAACAACGCTCGCGCCATTGGTGAATCAATCGAAATATAGTCTTTACGCTCGTAAATTTCATCGGGACCGACAATTTTAAACTTTTTAGTCTCGCCTTGCTCATTTTCAATTTCAACCCAAGCACCAAAAAACACTTTGCCATCTTGCACAGGCGAATAATCAATAATTTTTAAGTCGGGTATGCGCTTACGTAAATAGCGCACACGGCGGTCTATTTGCCGTAGAAGCCGTTTATTATATTGATAATCTGCATTTTCAGATCTATCTCCTAGGCTGGCCGCCCAGCTTACTATTTTGGTGATTTCAGGGCGTTTTACATTCCATAAATGGGTATGTTCTTGTTGTAATTGTAAGTAGCCTTCGCGGGTAATTAAGTTTGTTTTCACGCCATGTTCTTTTTTAATACTCATACAGAGCAAGGTATTAAAATAACCCAAACTTGTCGAGTGTATTATTAATAAAACACGCGCACAAATGAGTTTGAAATGTTCAGTAACAATCTAAGCGGCTAATAAATTGTTGCTTACAGGTTTTTTCATTTATATTAATGGGTAATAGATTATAAAAATAAGAAACACAATGGGACACGAAACGACAAAAGTATTGGTTGTAGATGATGACATGCGTTTACGCAGCTTACTGGAGCGCTATTTAGTAGAGCAAGGCTTTATTGTAAGAACAGCGGGTAATTCAGAGCAAATGGATCGGCTTATCGAACGTGAAAACTTTCATTTAATGGTGCTCGATTTAATGCTGCCGGGTGAAGATGGTTTGTCTATTTGTCGTCGTTTACGCCAAAAAGAAAACGACATTCCAATTGTTATGCTTACCGCTAAAGGTGATGAGGTTGACCGTATTATTGGCCTTGAATTGGGAGCAGACGACTACATTCCAAAACCATTTAATCCACGAGAGCTGTTAGCGCGAATAAAAGCTATTTTACGACGCCGTGCCAAAGAAGTGCCGGGCGCACCTGCTGCAGAAGAAAACTTGATTGAATTTGGGCGATTTTCGCTTAATTTAGCCACTCGCGAAATGAGCGAAGGCGATAAAACAATTTCCTTAACCAGTGGCGAATTTGCAGTGCTTAAAGCGCTGGTCTTGCATCCACGTGAGCCGCTGAGCCGTGATAAATTGATGAACCTAGCGCGCGGGCGAGATTACAGCGCACTGGAGCGCAGTATTGATGTGCAAGTGTCGCGACTTCGCCGCATGATTGAGTTAGATGCCGCCAGCCCACGTTATATTCAAACCGTTTGGGGCTTAGGATATGTATTTGTTCCCGATGGTGAAAAGTAATTTATATGGGACTATTTCCGCGTAGCGCATTTGGACAAACCGTTTTTTTAGTGGCGGCTTTGCTGTTAATAAATCAAATAGTATCTTACGTAACGGTGAGCTTATACGTAGTAAAACCTACCATTGAACAAGTTAATTTAATGCTGGCTAAGCAAATTAAAACCGTATTTATTGACTGGGAAGATGGTGTTGAAGTAACCAATGAAGTATCGGATAAGTTTTTTGAAATTACCGGTATTGAAGTAATGACTCAGCGTGAAGCAATGCGCAGTGGTTTGGGGCAAAGTCGCGAATATTCGGTATTATCGCGTAGTATGTCTGAGCAGCTAAATGGCTCTGCGCGGGTGCGTATTAGCCAAACCGATCCACTCATATACTGGGTAGAAGCCCCGCAAGCATTAGGTTATTGGGTAAAAGTGCCGCTTAGTGGGTTTAAAGAAAATAATCTCGAGTTTTTAACCTTTTACTTATCAAGTATTGGTTTTTTAAGTGTATTAGGTGGTTGGTTATTTGCTAGGCACTTAAATAGGCCATTAAAAGCATTGCAACAAGCGGCGGTTAAGGTAGGTAAAGGCGATTTTAGTACTAAGTTAGCCGAGCAAGGATCGAGTGAAGTTATTGCTGTAACACGGGCATTTAATCAAATGTCACGGGGTATTGCTGCGCTTGAAAACGATCGTCGGCTGTTAATGGCAGGGGTGTCTCATGATTTACGCACTCCACTAACCCGCATTCGTTTAGCCACCGAAATGATGGCAGATGAAGATGACTATTTGCGTGAAGGCATTATTTACGATATTGAAGACATGAACGGCATTATCGACCAGTTCATTGAATATTTACGCCATCACAAACGTGAAGAGCTAAGCTGTGAGGACATTAACGCGTTAGTGGCAGAGGTAGTGCACACTGAGCTTAAACACCAGCGAGTAATTACCTTTAAAGGTAATCCTAGTATTGGCAATATACCTATTAGTGCAGTGGCAATTAAGCGTGTAATAACCAATATGATTGAAAATGCGCTGCGTTACTCAGAAGGTGATATTGAAGTGCTCTGCTATTTTAATAGCAATAAAAAGTATGTTGTTATTGCGGTAAACGATAGTGGCCCGGGTATACCAGAGGGCGAACTGGAGTCGGTATTTGAGCCGTTTAAGCAAGGCGATACAGCACGTGGTAGCGAGGGCAGCGGTTTAGGGCTGGCTATTATTAAACGCATTATAGATATGCATGACGGTAAAGTTAAATTATCTAACCGGCCTGAGGGCGGGTTAAGTGCACAAATTTACTTACCAATTAAAGTATAATACCAACCCACTTTACTGCAGCGGGTTGGTATTAAGTTGTGCTGGCCAAAATTATAAATACACAGTAAGCGATTAAAGTGCTTTAAAACGAATAGCCGTACCGCCACTGGTGGCCAGCTTAAGCGTTAATTTATCGCTTGCAGTAACAAGGCGTTTTTCGATAGTTAAATCGTACGGATTATTTTTCCATTCGGCATTCTTACCATCTTTATAAATATGTGCCTCAAACTGTTTGCCGTTATCTAAAAAGTCTAAACTAATCTCAATAGTACGCGCTTGCTCGTCAGTCACTGCGCCTAAATACCAGTCGTTGCCGGTATATTTGTCGCGCTTTCGCTCTTTTCGCGCAAATACAATAAAGTCACCTACTGCACCATCAAGGGCAATGCTTTGTTGCCAGTCGGTCGGTACGTCTTGAATAAATTGAAATGCATCGGGTTTAGCTAAATAATTTTTAGGTAGGTCGGCCGCCATTTGAATCGGACTATACAATACAACATACAATGCTAGTTGTTTAGCCAGCGTAGTTTGCGGGCGATTAGTATTAGCGCCTAAACCGTTAAAACTTAAATCGAAAATACCAGGAGTAAAATCCATAGGCCCAGCAAGCATGCGGGTAAAT
Organism: Pseudoalteromonas sp. SCQQ13; assembly: GCF_015864415.1. Classification (NCBI taxonomy): domain Bacteria; kingdom Pseudomonadati; phylum Pseudomonadota; class Gammaproteobacteria; order Alteromonadales; family Pseudoalteromonadaceae; genus Pseudoalteromonas; species Pseudoalteromonas sp. SCQQ13. Next base: position 35,439 of record NZ_JADYXG010000021.1, read on the forward strand.
GCCAGCATAGCAATGTGCTCGGGTGGATTAGGAGGAGTACCCCATGCGTTAAACTCTTGTCCGCGTGCGCCTTCTCGAGTGATCCAGTTTGGATAAGTACGGCGCAGTCCGGTATCTTTAATCGGCTCGTGGGTGTTAATACTTATTTTATGTTTAGCAGCTAGCTTAACGTTATGTAAGTACTCGTTAACCATAAATTGGCCGTCGTGCCACTCATGGCGAGCTATACCGTTTTTGTCAATGCGCTTAATGTTTCCGCCATCGGCTACGTAACCGGTTTTAACTTGGCTAACGTTAGATTTTTCATACAATGCAAAGGCATCTGCCATTTGCTTGCGATAGTTACTGACGTTGCCGGATGTTTCGTGATGGCCAATGAGTTGCACGCCTGTTTGCTTAGAATATTTTGTTAGCGCTGCTATATCAAAATCATCGTAGGGCTGAGTAAAGCTAAACACATCACCATTAAAAAACCAGTCGCCATCCCAGCCTGTGTTCCAGCCTTCAACTAATACGCCATCAAAACCATATTTGGCGGCAAAGTCCATGTAGTATTTGGTATTTTTTGTAGTAGCGCCGTGTTTGTCGCCGCTGCCCCAAGTGTGTGTATTTATATGCATACCCCACCAAATACCTATGTATTTACCAGGTTTTACCCACGACACGTCACCGAGTTTATTTGGCTCATTTAGATTTAAAATAATATCTGAGTTAACTAAATCAACGGCTTTTTCGCCAATTTGAATAGTGCGCCATGGGGTATTAAACGCGCCCTGTTTTTTAACGGCAACACCGCTCGACCATGGCGTTAAATCGGCTTGAAAAACCCCAGGACGGCGTTGATTAAGTACCATGGCGGCGTAATCAACAAGGGCGGCTTCATGAATACTAATATGCACACCATCTTGGTTTTTAAAGGTAAATGGCGTATGTACCAATGCGGCATCGTTTAATGGGCTGGTATTATATACATATTCGTAGCGATTCCAGCCGCGGGCAGGGATCCACCAAGCTGTCGCTGTGTGGCTGTTATTAACAGCAAACTCGGTAAGCTCTTTGGTTATTTCAATATTGTTAAGGCCTGCTTGTTTTGGTACTTCGTATCTAAAACCCACGCCACTATCAAACGCTTTAAAGCGCACGCTATAAGTACCACCTTGAGGTTGTGGCTTAGCAAAGGTTACAGTTACCTCGTTATGCTGATCTACAACCGTTTGTCGCTCGCCCCAAGGTTGTTGCCACTGAGTGTTGGTACTTTGTTGTTGAACTTTGGTTATTTTAAAGCTGTTACTAAACGGTGCATGTTGTTTAAATTCAAACCCGAGAGCAGAATTATTAATGACTGTTTTATTTTTAAAACTAATAGAATAACTAGGTGTACTCTGCTCGTCTGAGATGATTATTTTTATATTACCGTCAGGCGATTGTACGGTAGCTGTTTGAGCAACCGTGATACTTGAAAAAGCCATGAGTAGCAGTGCCAATGTGCGCATAATAGTTCCTTGGGTTAGCGACGTGTTTGGCTATCAAGCATAAAGCGAGAGGGTGGTGAATACGACAGGTTGCATACGTATTCAGGGTGATAAAAAGTGAGCAGTGAGGTTGCTTGTACGCTAAGCAATAAAAAAGGGCTCTGTTGAGCCCTTAATTTAGTATTGCTTAGATTGCGAGATTATTTTTTATCAAAAGCGCGTTGCATAAAGTTTGGCGTAGCTAATGCACCGTGATGAATGCCGTTGTTGTAGTATTCGCTGTTCTTTGCAATATCGGCTGCTGCATCTTCTCTAAAGCCATTAAAGGCTGCAGATTTACGCGCTAAAGTTACTGACCATAAACCACTTGGGTATATAGGTTGCGGGAATGGCAGTGTTTGTAAGTCGTTAAAACCTACCGTTAGCATAGCTTCGCGCATTTCAACTAATAACGGCATATGCATAAGCGGTGATTCGCTTTGTTGTACTAAAATGCCACCTGGGCGAAGGGCGTTTAAGCAGCTAGTGTAAAATGCATGATTAAATAAACCTTCACCTGGGCCTACTGGGTCGGTGCCATCAACAATAACAACATCGATTGATTCGCTTGCGGCTTCGCGCATGTATTTAATGCCGTCGTCAAACATAACTGTTGCACGAGGATCGTTGTTAGATTCACACAGCTCTGGGAAGTATTTTAACGACATTTGCGTTACTACTTCGTCTATATCTATTTGCGTAACGCTCTCTACACCAGGGTGCTTTAACACTTCGCGTAAGGTACCGCAGTCGCCGCCGCCAATAATAACTACATTTTTAGGTGCTGGGTGCGCTAAAAGTGCAGGGTGGCTGATCATCTCATGATAAAAAAAGTTTTCGCGGCTACTTACCATAGTGCAACCGTCGATGATCATTAAATTACCAAAGTCGGTGGTTTCGAACATTTCTACTTTTTGAAAAGGAGACTGTTTTTCATCTAACTTTTTGTTAATACGTAATGAAAATGCGCTGCCATCGCGGTCGCTAATTTCAGTAAACCACTTACTTTGATCTAAATTTGCCATAGTTACTATTACACTTTTTTAAGTTGAGGATGAAAAAGGGGGCAATTTTGCCAGTGCTTGACGTTTTGCTCAATGACATTTTAACTGATTTAACCAATAAAGTTAGTTAGGAATGAGGGAAAGTTCAATTTTTGTTAGCCTAGAGGATAGCGACGTATTAAAATGCGTCATTGTATTTAATTGATTAAAGAAGAGTTGCCATGACTTGGGGTTTAGAAACAGCACGTGCCACTTATAATGTTGCACATTGGAGTGAAGGCTATTTTGATATTAACGCACAAGGCGAGTTGGTGGCCTACCCAGATGGCGACCAAGCAAAGGCCGCAATTTCTTTAACGCAATTAACCGAACAATTTAAACAACAGGGTTTAACCTTACCAGTATTGGTGCGCTTTACCGATATATTACAAAACCGGGTAGATACGCTTACCAATGCCTTTACTCAAGCACGAGCAAATCGTGAGTATCAAGGCGAATATACCTGCGTTTATCCAATCAAAGTAAATCAGCAACGCTCTGTAGTGAGTAAACTTTTAGCTCACCCTAGCGGGCTGGTTGGCCTTGAAGCTGGCTCTAAACCAGAACTAATGGCTATTTTAGGGGTGGCAAAAGAGCCCATTACTATTGTGTGTAATGGCTATAAAGACAGTGAGTTTTTACGCTTAGCCTGTATTGGTCAGGCTATGGGTCACAAAGTTAAAATAGTGGTAGAGAAGCTCTCGGAGTTAACCACCTTACTGGAAGAAATTGATAATTTAGGCATTGAACCGGCTATTGGTATTCGTATTCGCCTAAACTCAGTGGGCAAAGGTAAATGGCAAAACACCGGTGGCGAAAAAGGTAAATTTGGTTTAACGGCAGGGCAAGTGCTTAGCGCTGTTGAAGTGTTAAAAAAACATAATAAATTGCACTTAATGCAAATGGTGCATTTTCATATTGGCTCTCAAATAGCCAATATTCGCGATATTCACCGCGCTTTGCGTGAATGTGCACGCCATTTTGCTGAACTTACTCAGTTAGGTGTACCACTTAATACCGTTGATGTAGGCGGTGGGTTAGGGGTTGATTACGAAGGTTCGGGTTCACGTAGTGCGTGTTCAATGAACTATACCGTTGCAGAATATGCCCGTAACGTAGTAAATGCGTTTTCTGAGGTGTGTGACCAACATCAATTAACTCATCCGGCCATTATTACTGAATCAGGGCGTGCGTTAACCGCGCACCACGCGGTATTAATTACCGATGTAATTGACGTTGAAAAAGCGCCTAATCACTTAAACCCAGAGGCGCCTGCGCAAAGCAGTACACTGGTATTAGATGAAATGTGGCAATGTTTACAGCGTTTAAGCCCGCGTATGGCGCTGGAAATTTATCACGACGCAATGCACTTATTTAGCGAAGCACACGATCAGTACGTACACGGTTTAGTGAGCATGCTAGAGTGGGCGAAAATAGAGCAACTTTACTTTACTATTTTACATCGGGTGCGCTCATCTTTGAGCAATAATGTGCGTGCGCATCGCGAAGTACTCGATGATTTAAACGAAAAATTAGCTGATAAATTATTTGTTAATTTTTCACTATTTCAATCGTTGCCAGATATATGGGGAATTGGCCAATTATTCCCAGTAATGCCTATTGAAAACCTCACTCAACCGCTTACCCAGCGCGCTATTATTCAAGATATAACGTGTGATTCTGATGGGCAAATTCGCGAATATGTAGAAGGTGCAGGTATAGAAACAAGCTTACCTATACCTGAATATACACAAGGGCAGCAGTATCATATTGCAATGTTTATGGTTGGCGCTTATCAAGAAATTTTAGGTGACTTACACAACCTATTTGGCGACACCGACTCAGTGCATGTGGAGTTAAACGATGATGGTTATGTACTTACTAACGCCATTAAAGGTGACAGCGTTAAGGATGTATTAAAGTGTGTTGACTATGATAGCGCCATTTTAGCAGACAACTTTGCAGAGCAAATTAATAAGCTCGATGTGTCTGAGCCATGTAAAGCAGGCTATTTAGCAGAGCTTAATGCGGGACTAGAAGGCTATACCTATTTTGAGGACTAACCTCAGCCATTATTAATTAAGTATAAAAAGCGCAGTAATTAGCTGCTGCGCGCTATTTAAAGGAATAGAAACAATGTCAGTTATCCGCAGTGTATTTAGTATTTTGTTGTACTTTATAAATACTCTTATTTGGTTTGTGCCAATTTTTATTTGTGGTGTTATTAAGCTTATACCAATTAAGCCGCTACAAAAGTTAATGAGTTGGGCCGCCAAACAATTTGCCACTATTTGGGTTACCTTTAACAGCTTAAATCAAAAATTATTTACGCCAACTAAAATTAACGTTACTGGGCTTGAAGATATAAAGCTAAAAGATTGGTATTTAGTTATAGCTAATCATCAAAGCTGGGTTGATATTTTAGTATTGCAACGCGTATTAAATCGCAAAATACCCTTTTTAAATTTCTTTTTGAAAAAAGAGCTTATTTACGTGCCTATATTAGGTTTGTGCTGGTGGGCGCTTGATTTTCCGTTCATGACTCGTACGAGTAAAAGTCAGCTTAAAAAGAACCCTAAATTACGCGGTAAAGATTTAGAAACCACGCGTAAGGCCTGCGAAAAATTTAAAGAAATGCCAGTAAGTGTGGTTAATTTTGTAGAAGGTACGCGCTATACGAAGCAAAAGCACGCTCGCCAAAACAGCCCTTTTCCACATTTGTTAAAACCCAAAGCAGGAGGCGTTGCCTTTGTAATGCAAGCTATGGGAGAGCAAATTACTAAAGTAGTTAATGTGACTATTCATTATCCTGAGGGCATTCCGACCTTTATGGATTTTGCCAGCGGTAAAGTAAAAAATATAAACGTACATGTTGAAGTAAGACCGGTCAGTGACGAGCTAATTGGTGACTACACTAACGATCCCGACTTTAGAGTGCGCTTTCAAAGTGAGCTTAATCGGTTATGGAAAGAAAAAAACCAAACATTAATAAACCTTGAACAAAAATAAATGCATAAAAATATGAGCCTACAGTTACGCTAAAAACACTTAGCTATTCACGGTCAATACAGATTAACTTAGGTAGTGTTTTTTAATGTCACTTTGCTTGGCTCTGTTAATTTTACAGCGGGTATTACCCGCTGTAGTTACTATAAATGACTTGGTTATGCTGCAATGGCGCTTTTTACTCTAGCTAGCACTGTAATTTTAAACCTAACTCCCGCAAGGAAATAAAAATACCATGACCGATACCCACTTACAGAAGTTAATAGCGCCTTGGTTTGAAAAAGTGCCCGACGCTTTTTTTCTAAGCACTATTACTGCCGTCGCCATTGGTATATTTTCATTATTATTTGTGTACTTATTTACTCGTCGCTTAATGTTTCCTGCGATCCAAAAAATTGTTACTAAAATCTCACCTGAACGCATTGGCTTACTTGCACCTATGCTAAACAAGCTCAATAAGCGCATAGCTTGCTTACTTTGCTGTGCATTGTTTCTAGCCACATTTGATAGTGTGTACCCGGTGAATGAGATTGCAGAGGAAATTTTAAAAACCTTAGGCCAAGCGCTGCTCATTATTTATGCGGGCTTTATTTTTAGTAGCATAGTGAGTATTGCGGGCGCTATTTATAATCAATTAGATTTTGCCCGCGAAGTACCCATTCAGGGATTAATTCAGGTTGTTAAATTAATTACCTTTATTGTCAGTGTTATTTTAATTGTTAGTATAGTGCTAGAAAAATCACCTACTTATATTCTCTCGGGTTTTGGTGCTATTGCCGCCGTCACTTTATTAGTATTTAAAGACACCATATTGGGGTTTGTCGCAAGCATTCAAATTGCAGCCAATAGACTCGTTACATATGGCGACTGGATCCAGGTAGATAATTATGGGGCCGACGGAGAAGTAATTGATTTAGGGTTAAACACAGTAAGAGTGCGTAACTGGGATAATACTGTAACGACTATTCCTACTTACATGTTAGTAGCAGGTTCATTTAAAAACTGGCGTAGTATGCAAGAGTCTGCCGGGAGGCGCATGAAGCGCTCGCTTAATATTGATATGAATAGTATTTTTTTAGTTGAAGATGATTTTCGCCAGCAAATAGAAGCGGCTATACCTTTGGCCGACTACATTCGTACGTCTTCACTGCCTGATCCTGTGTCTAATTTAGGTTTGTTTCGCCGTTATGCCGAAGGTTACCTAAAGCAACATAAAAAAATCAATACTTCACTGACCTTGCTAGTACGTGAGTTACAGCCGACAAACCACGGCTTACCGATTGAGTTTTATTGCTTTAGTAGCGATAAACGTTGGATATCGTATGAGCATTTACAAGCCGAAATAATGGATCATTTATTGGCTGTGTTACCTATTTTTGGCCTGCGTCCGTATCAAAGTGTGAGTGGCCAATTTAGCCCACCCACAGCCGTGCCTACAAGCGAAAAACCTAAAATTAAAGTGCCCAATAATACTGAGCCAACCCCGTAGTAATAAAGAGTATTAACAGCCACCAAATAGGTGGCTTTTTTAATCTTAGCCAAGCGAATGCTGCAATAACTAGCGCAATGTGCCAAAAATTGTGCACCGCCGATGTCCAAATAGGTGAATACAGCGCCGCGGCTAAAAAACCCACTACAGAGGCATTAAGTGCGGCAATAACACTGGCAAAGCGAGGCTTGTTGGCTAAGTTTAACCAACTTTTTTGAAACGCAAGTATGAGTAAAAACCCGGGCATAAATATAAGTACAGTGGCTACGATAGCGCCAAATAAAGGTTGTTCGGTACTTAGTTGTGCACCTAAGTAAGTAGCAATGGTAAACATAGGTCCAGGCACAGCTTGCGCGCTTGCATAGGCGCTCAAAAACTGATCGCTGCTTAGTGCAGGTACGCTTGCTTGCAATACAGGTAATACTACATGGCCACCACCAAACACCATGGCACCTGCTTGATAAAAGGGGGCAAACAAAGCTAATTCAGTAGTCAAAGGAATGAAACTGAGTGCTAGCAGCAGTGTAAATAACCCTAAAGCGAGCCAATTTATATTACTTTTTGACTTACTTTGCTGTGCGGGTTCAGGATTTAATTTTAATAATGGCCATATTGCACCCACAGCAGCTGCGGTAATTAAAATAGCTATTTGTGTGCCCAGCAGAGGAAAAAGTATTAAGGCTAACGTGCTTAGTACGGCTAATAGCTTTAGGGCTGCGCTAGTGCAAAAGCTTTTTGCCATACTTAATGTGGCATCGGCGACAATAACCACAGCAAACAGTTTTAACCCAGCAATAATGGCAAAATAAACAGCATCAAACTGATGCGCACTTATAGCCAATAGCAACATAATTAAAAATGATGGTAGGGTAAAACCAATAAAGGCAGCAATGCCACCAAGTACACCCGCGCGCTCTACCCCAATGGCAAAACTAACTTGGCTAGAACCAGGCCCAGGCAAGGCTTGGCTTAAGCTTATAAGCTGTGCATAACGGGTGTTAGTGAGCCAATTTAGGGTATCGACAAAATGGCGCTTAAAATAGCCTAAGTGAGCAGCAGGGCCACCAAAACTCATGCAGCCGAGTAAAAAAAACTGTCTAAAAATAGCAATTAACATTACGCCCCAATCCTCGTTATAAATTATAAAATTATCATCCAGTAGTATGACATATTTATGAACTCAGCTATCGATAGAATTTTTGTTGTTATACAGCATAAAACGCTAATTATAATAGATTCTTCATGGCTTGTTCATTCATATATTTGCATAATAGCGCAAAATACTAAATAGATAGGACATAGCATGACTTTAACTAAATCACTTTTAAGCGTAACGGTAGTTGCTGTATTACTTAGCGGTTGTGAAATGAATAACACAGGTAAAGGAGCGGCAATTGGTGCTGCAGCTGGTGGTGTATTAGGTAAGGCTACTGGTAATCATAAAGATAAGCGTATCTTTATTGGTGCTGCAATTGGTGCATTAGCTGGTGCTGCAGTAGGCGATTACATGGACAAACAAGAAACCGCTTTTCGTGACGAGTTAGCGGGTTCTGGTGTTGAAGTGGTACGTGAAGGCGATAACTTACGTTTAGTTATGCCGTCAAACATTACCTTTGCAACCGATCAGTCGTATATTTCGTCGGGCTTTCACAATACGCTAAGTGCGATTGCTAAAGTGATGAACAAATACGAAAAAACTTATTTAAGCGTAGAAGGGCATACCGATAGCACAGGTAAAGATAGCTATAATATGAGCCTTTCACAGCAACGCGCTCAAAGTGTTAAAAACTATTTAGTTAATCAGCAAATTATGGCTGAGCGAATTAGCACTACAGGTTATGGTGAAACACGTCCAATTTCATCAAACGATAGCGCAAATGGCCGTGCACAAAATCGTCGTGTAGAAATTCAAATAGTGCCTAACACGCAATAAGCACATAAAAATCTAGTCTTTATTGAACTGTAGTTCACATAAGCGCTGGTACAACGGGGAGCTTTGCAGTAATTGCTGATGGCTCCCTGTTGCTATTATTTCCCCGTGTTCCATTACCACAATCATATCTGCATGTTTTACCGTTGCCAGACGATGCGCAATGATCAACGTTGTTCGGTTTTGCATTAAGTGCTCAAGTGCGGCTTGTACATGGTGCTCGCTTTGTGCATCGAGTGCGCTGGTGGCTTCATCGAGTAATAGTATTTCAGGGTCTTTTAAAATTGCTCGCGCGAGTACAATGCGTTGCTTTTGACCGCCCGATAGTCTCACTCCTTGTTCCCCTAAAAAGCTGTTATAGCCTTGTGGTAGCTGTTGAATAAACTCATCAGCATGGGCATGTTTAGCCGCCGCATAAACCTGCTCGTCGGTAGCATCTGGATTGCCGTAGCGAATGTTATGCATTACATCTGAGCTAAATAAAATAGGGTTTTGTGCCACCATGCCCATTTTATTACGCAGCGTATTGAGTGATAAATCTTTAATATTTACATCACGAAACTTAATAGCACCGCTGGCTGGATCGTAAAAGCGTTGTAGTAATTCAAATAAGGTGGTTTTCCCTGCACCAGAAGGACCCACAATTGCCACTGTTTGCCCTTGCTGTATGTTTAAACTCACATTATTAAGTGCGCTTACATCGGGACGAGATGGGTAATTAAAGCTAATGCTTTCAAGTGTAATGGCAGAGTGGTTAGTGCTACTTAGGAGCTTTTCGTCTTGTGGGGAAATAGGGTTTTCAATTTCGCTTTTTACAGCGAGTAATTCTAGTAGCCTTGCAGCAGCACCCGCTGCGCGCTGCAGCTCACCATAAACCTCTGCCACAGTTGCAACCGACATGGCCACCATAATAGCGTAAAACACAAAGGCACCTAGCTCACCTCCAGTCATAGTGCCGGCTAGTACATCGCTGCCGCCAACCCATAACATAGCGCTGATGGCACTAAAGGTTAAAAATATAACGGCGGCAATTAAAAACGAGCGTTGTTTTATACGGCTTTTAGCGACGTTAAAGGCTTTTTCGACCTCCAGAGCAAAAGCTTGCTGCTCTCGCTGTTCGTGGCTATAGCTTTGCACTACTTTAATATTTTGAATGATCTCACCGGCGTAAGTACTTATATCGGCAATAGCACTTTGGCTGCTACTGGCTAACTTTCTCACTTTGCGGCCAAATACCATCATGGGCACCAGTACTAAAGGTACACAAGCAACGACCACTAAGGTCAGTTTTAAATTGGTAAACAGCAGCATGGCTAAACCACCCACTAGCATTAATGCACTGCGTAGCGCCATTGAAAAAGAAGAGCCAATAATAGATTGCAGCAAAGTGGTGTCGGTGGTTAACCGCGACATTAACTCACCGCTGCGGTTTTCTTCAAAATAACTTGGGTGCAAAGTAACAATACGGTTAAACACCGCTTTACGAATATCGTTACTGACACGTTCACCAATCCACGACATTAAATAAAAACGACTAAAGGTGCCCACCGCTAATAAACTAATTAAGCCTATAAGTACCAGTACTGCTTGTTGCAACTGTGCTTGAGATCCTGCTATAAAACCATGGTCAATAACAAATTTAACGCCTTGGCCTAATGATAAATTAACCCCCGCCGTCACTAAAAGAGCAATAAGGGCGGCAATAACCATTAGTTTATACGGTTTAATAAACGCAAAAACAGGTAATAAACTACTAAACGCGGCTTTTTCTGCAGCAGGGGCTTGAGACATAGTGGGTTCTTTTTAATGATTGAGCTTTATATATGGCGTCTGTAAACTAAAATTCAATAGTGCTAAAAATAATCAGCAAGGATAAGTGATGACAAATAAAACGGATAATAAACAATGCAAAAAATAGTGGAATTTAAAAAGCGTGGATTTTTTAGCCACGCTATAGATTTAGATGCATTGAATGAGCGTATTTACCAATTAAATCAAGATGGATGGCGAGTTATTAGCGTAACAACAGCAACGGGCTTTCAAGGGCAAATAACGGCTTATGCCTTATTAATAGAAAATAATGAATTATAAAGGGTGATTAATGGTTTTATCTGTTTGGCTAAGTTTAGCGTTAGTTTGCATAATGGGCGCAATGTCGCCTGGTCCTAGCTTGGCTGTGGTATTAAAGCATACCTTAAGCGGTGGGATGAAAAACGGTATGCTTGCGGCATTGAGCCATGGCGTAGGAGTAGGATTGTATGCAGCTGCATCTTTACTCGGTTTAGGTGCCTTAATGGTGCAGTTTCCTAATGTTTATCAATTATTAGTCTATTTAGGAGCAGCATATTTAGCTTACTTGGGAATTAAAATACTGCTGGCTAAACCTAGTAATAATGAGCTACAAGTGCAAAAGAGTGAAGTAAGTGCATTAAAGGCGCTACAAGATGGCTTTGCAATTGCATTTTTAAACCCCAAACTCGCTATCTTCTTTTTAGCCTTATTTTCGCAATTTATTGACCCGCAAAATCTTACTCTCAGCATTGGTATTATTATGTGCTTAACGGTATTTGTAATTGATACCGGCTGGTATTTACTGGTGGCACTGTTAACTGAGGTTTCTAAAAATCGCTTTGGTTTTACTAAACAAAACCCATGGCTAGATAAAGTGTTAGGTGCGGTATTTATTGCTTTAGCTATAAAAGTAGTAGTGAGTGTTTAGCTATTGCTGCTATTTATGGCTATATAAATACCTATAAACAGAGTTAACAATGGTGTTGAGTGAGCGTTAAAAACCGAGCACAACTAGGTGCTCGGTAAAGTTATTAATTAAAAGTGATAAGTGATAGACATCATTGCAGTCGTGAGATTGTCGGTGTCTATAATAGGCGAGTCTTCAATATCAGCATCTAGCTGATGATATTTAACCAAGGCGTTAACATTTAAGTTTTTATTGATTTTGTATGTTGCTAACAAGCCAATATTATAGTTAACCGTAGAGCTAAGCTCGTATGCATCAAAAGTGCTAGATTCGCCCTCAGCCACACCGTAATAATAGTTTGATAACTGGCTACTATTAATTTCAACCCCAACGAAAGGCGCTAACATTAGCTCTTTTGTTAACTTAACTGGGTAGCTGTAGTCGGTTTTAAACTTAGCGCCATCACCGTTGCCCAATATATCATGAGATACACTTGCGCTAACGCGGCCAAAACTGGCAGCGTAACTTACCTTTGTACCAGCGTATAGTGACATTTTACGCTCATTTAATGCTTTAATAGCAACATTATCAGAATCTGTAGAGTCAAAAAATTGTCCAGGCTCAAGAATAACTGACCAATTTAAACCTTCATCACCAAGCAATTTATAATCAAGCATGTACCCTTTAAGGGTTAATCGCTCGCCTGTATAGTTGATCATAGGTAACCCGAGTGTTTTATTATCGGTATCTGCATATGGCGACTCTACAGAAATCACCCCGCCTGCAACCGACCAACGCGACTCAGCATTAGCAGCAGATGCTGTGAAAATTAATGCAGTTACTAACACTCGTAAACTGTTTGTCATGTACGTATTCATAATTACCTTAACTATTTAAGTTATAAATTGATTTATGATCTAAGGTAAATATTGTATAGCTAATAGCCCAAAAATGGTTGTAAGTTAATGTATGAAAGTTTGTATCGATGTAAATGCAATAAAGGATTAGGTAACCTTTGTATAGGTTGAGCTTTTAAATTGCGGGGCCGTCGGGAGAAGGGGAATTGGTGTCGTTACTTGCTTTGGTGAACGCTAGAGAATTACGCAAAGTAATCTTAACTCAAAAAGATAGCCCTCACAGCGCAGCAAGTAACTATAGCTTAAAGCAATCAAGCATAAAGCTATAGCTAATTCGGGTATCACCTACAGCGTAAAAACATTGAGCAAATGCTAGGGTGAAAAAGCACTAAATTTAAAAAACGCTACAAATCTCTTCGGCATTACAAGTAATCACAGTTACGTTTTCGTAGCCAACACGAGTGAGTGCTTCGGCGCCAAGAGTAGCGCGGGCTGCACTGGCGCAGTGTAAATAAATTGGCCGTGTAGCGTCTTTTTCAATTTCCATTAATTTCATTTCGAGTAAACCACGAGGGATATTAATCGAGCCAACAGCGGCTTTATTTGCATGTTCTGCCGGCTCGCGTACATCGATAAGTAACCCTTTATTGCCCTCAAGCTCTTGTTTTGCCTGTTGTGCACCAATACGGCGCTGATTAGGGATAATTGTTTTTAATAAGTCGGGAATGGATGTAAGCATTTGTTATTCCTTAACGCCAAGTCTGCGTAATAGTGTGATCATTGGGCACCAGCAGGTAAAAGCTGATTGCATTAGATTTAGTGCTATAAATACAGTAAACCATATCCAGCGTGGGTCATGAAAGCTTTGTAATAAAACAGAGATAATAATCATGATGCCAGCAATTAAGCGCAGTGCATTATTAAGCTTCATTATAGTCGGTCATTTTAATGAGTATGTATAGCTACTATATTAGGTTTTTATACATTAGCAAGATCTAATGTTAGACATGGCTGTTCTAGCAACCTATACTTACTAACAAATTAAGTATAAGAGCACAGTATGAATATTGACTTTACTGCCATGGCTGCCAACGTAGAAAAAGCAGAGAAATTATTAAAAATCTTAGCCAATAAAAATCGCTTAATGATTTTATGCTCCTTACAAGACACCGAAATGAACGTGTCGCAGTTAAATGAAGCTGTACCTCTTGCACAATCGGCACTCTCTCAGCATTTAGCTGCATTGCGTAAAGCAAATATAGTGGCTACTCGACGCGAAAGCCAAACAATTTATTATCGTGTTATTGATAAAGATGCTGTAACACTGCTGGCAACTTTATATGGGTTGTTTTGTAAGGAATAACACAATGAACGCTATAGATAACGCTGTAAAAAGCAGTTTAAGTGGCCGCGTACCAATTATTATTTTTGTGTTGTCGGTACTGTGTGGGTTATTTGCTTTACAGCAAACGCCGCGTGAGGAAGAGCCACAAATAGTGGTACCTATGCTCGACATTTATGTGTCGGCACCTAATGTAGAAGCCCCTGAAGTTGCTAGGTTAGTCACCGAGCCATTAGAAAAGTTATTGGCGCAACTTAGTGGTGTAAAACATATATATTCAACTACGCAAAGTAGTCGTGCTGTGGTTACTTTGCGCTTTGAGGTAGGGCACGATCGCGAACAAGCCATACTCGATACCTACGCCAAGCTCTATAGCTATCAACATACTATGACTCCTATTATTAAAAGCTGGCAAATACGCCCAGTAGAAGTAAATGATGTGCCTATTGTTATGCTTGGGTTATATAGCAAGGATCCTAAGCTTTATAGTGATTATGAATTAACCCGCTTTGCAAACGAAATAGCCAATAATTTACAACGAATTGAACACACGAGCGAAGTAAAAGTAATTGCGGGGCGTAACCGCGCCATTACCGTTAATTTAAATGCCACCGCTTTGGCTGCACACCAAACCACATTAAGTGATGTTTATTATGCGCTTAGTGTATCTAATCAACTCACCGAGGTAGGTAGCGTGGTAAATGCCCAGCAGCAAATAATTTTGCAAGCGGGCGATGTATTAAGAACTAAAACAGCGATAGAACAACTAGTCGTTAATGTTGTTAATGGTAAAAGTGTTTATTTAACCGATGTAGCCCAGGTTAGTGATGGCCCCGATGAGGCGCAAAGCTATCAATGGCTGGCGCAGTCAAATGAGCAACAGCATTACCCTATGGTAACGCTGAGTATTGCCAAACAAGCAGGCACTAATGCTGTAGCGGTGGCAAGCGATGTACATGCCATGATGGCAGAGCTAAAAACAAGGTTACTACCAGCAGAAATAACGTACTCAGTACTGCGAGATTACGGCCAAACCGCCGACGAAAAAGTAAATAATTTAGCCTCAAGCTTAGTGTTTGCAGTATTTACTGTGGTTATATTTGTGGGCGTATTTTTAGGTTGGCGCCCGGCAATAGTAGTTGGACTTGCTGTACCCATTTGTTATGGCATTACGCTCTCGCTTGATTTTGCCTTTGGTTACACAATTAACCGAGTGACCTTATTTGCGTTAATTTTATCTTTGGGGTTACTGGTTGATGATCCGATCACAGGTATAGATAACATCAGCCGTTTTATAAATAAAAAGGGTGATAAAAAACAGCAAATTGTGAATGCAATGAGTGAAATTCGCACTGCACTATTAATGTCGACCCTAACTATTATGGTGGCATTTATTCCACTGGCTTTTATTACTGGAATGATGGGGCCTTATATGGCGCCAATGGCATTTAACGTACCTGTGAGTGTTATGGTATCAACATTAGTGGCGTTTTTTGTAACCCCATGGCTTGCCATGAAATTACTAAAACCTAATAGTGAAGAGCCCGATCAAGCAAATAACAAAACGAGCCTCTACGAGCGCTTACTAACCCCCTTACTGGCCTCAAAACCACGTGCTAAATGGGTACTGTGGATCACGCTTGCGTTATTTATTATTAGCGCCATGTTACCTGTGATGCGATTAGTACCGCTGAAGTTATTACCGTTTGATAATAAAAATGAACTACAAGTACTTATTGATATGCCAGAGGGCACTAATTTAGAGCAAACAGCTGCTTTTACCCGACAAGTGCAAACGCTCACATGGCAATTAACCGAGGTAAGTGAAATAGCCACTTATGTAGGCCAGCCTTCAAGTATGGACTTTAATGGTATGGTACGCGGTTATTACCGACGAGAAGCACCGAACTTAGCTGAACTAAGAGTGCTACTACTAGATAAAACAGCGCGCGAGCATCAATCTCATGCGGTGGTAATGCGTTTGCGTAAACAGTTAGCACCATTAGTAAATAACGGCATAGTGATTAAAGTAGTTGAAGTGCCGCCAGGGCCGCCGGTGTTAAGTACTTTAGTGGCAGAAGTTTATCGAGATACATTTATTGATAGGCAAACGCATTATTTAGCCGCAGAGCAAGTTGCAACGCGCTTAAAACAAGAACCTCATGTGGTAGAGGTTGATACTTCAATGCTTGCAGCAGCCCCTTTGCAACGTTTTATTACTGATAAAACGAAAGCGGCGCATAGTGCTATATCTACCGAAAATATCACGCAAACACTTAGCATAGCGTCACAAGGGCAAACGGTTGGGCAGCTTTATGTCAGCAACGAAACTCAGCCTGTGCCAATAAAACTGCAGTTATCTTATAGCGACCGCAATCAATTTGCACAATTGCTAGCATTACAACTAAGGGGCGACAGAGACATAGCTAAAAATGCGAGTAAATTTGGCTTAAGTAGTGCGCCGCGGCCTTTAGTTGCGCTTTCTGAGCTTGGAGAGTTTACTCAATTAAATGTAGCGCAAACTATTATGCGCAAAGATCAGCGCGAAGTTATTTATGTTATGGCAGAGCTAAATGGGAGAACTCCCGCAGCAATAATTGCCGATGTAACTGCTGATTTAAATATATCAACAGACGATTTTGTAAAAACGCCTTGGTTAGCGCGGCACTTTTTTAATAATGGTGGCACCGCACCTTGGCAATTACCGCCAGGTACGCAAGTAACATTTAGCGGTGAAGGAGAGTGGCGTATTACCATAGATGTATTTAGAGATATGGGGATTGCCTTTGCATTTGCACTTAGCGCCATTTTTATTATTTTACGCCTACAAACACGCTCAGTAAGCTTGTCGCTTATTATTATGTCGGCAATACCACTCACTGTTATTGGCATTATGCCTGGTTTTTGGTTACTTAATCAGTTTGGTGAGCGCAGTATTGCATCAGCTCCCGAGCCGGTTTTATTTACCGCTACTGCGATGATAGGCATGATTGCCTTGGCGGGTATTGTGGTGCGTAATTCACTTATTTTAGTTGAGTTTATTAATCAAGCACGCGCCCAAGGTATGGCAATAAAAGCAGCGTTAATTGCAGCAGGAACAGTGCGCATGCGCCCCGTACTACTAACCGCAGGCACCACATTATTAGGTAACTTAGTGATTACACTAGATCCGGTATTTAGTGGCTTAGCAATTGCGATTATTTTTGGCATTGTGGCATCAACGTTGTTTTCGTTATTTGTAGTGCCGCTTGTTTATTACTTAGTATTTGCAAACACAGAAACCACTGCGGGAGAAACGCATGCAAGGTAAATCAAAACTAGTTGGCTCGTTACTCGCTTTATTAGTGGTAGTAGGCGCCGTATTGTATATGGCGGGCAGCTTTTCAAATAAGCAAGTTGCTGGTTTAAAAACGACCAACGCTAACAATTACCACGGTAAGCGGGAAACAGTTTTACTACAAAAAATATCCCGTAGTGAATGGGTGCCAGGCAGTATTATTGCGAAACAAAATACCCAAATTTCATCGCGAGTTATGGCGCAAGTTGAGCGTTTAAGTGTACGCGCGGGCGATAAAGTAACCAAAGGTGATTTACTCATTACCTTACAACAAGATGACTTTAAAGCGCAATTAGCACAAAGTGAGGCGCAAATTAATGCTATTCAAGCCGCATTAACCCAAGCTACAAAGCAACTTAAGCGAATTGAAAGTGTGTATGCGCAAGGCTTAGTATCGTTAAGTGAGTTAGATAATGCGAAGGCAAATTTTGATAGTTTATCGGCCAATTTAATTGCCGCTAAGCAGCAGCAAACACAAGCCAAAGTTGCGCTGAGTTACACTCGTATTACAGCGCCTATTTCGGGGGTTGTAGTAGAGCGGTTAGTCGAACCTGGTGATACAGCTACGCCTGGGCAGGCTTTATTGGGATTATATAACCCGCAGCAGCTACAAGTTGAGTTTAATGTGCGAGAAACGCAAGCGGTTAAATTGCAGTTAGGGCAAAGTTTAACCATAAAGTTGCCTGCACTTAATTTAACCTCGCCAGCCACAGTGGCCGAAATAGTTCCGGTTGCCGATAGCGCCTCACGTAGTTTGTTAATTCGCTTAGACTTTGACTCTTCTGTAGGGGTAATGCCCGGCTTGTATGCGCAATTAGAGTTAGTATTACCCGATGAACAAGGAATATTGCTAGATAGTAGCTGGATACATGAGTTTGGCCAATTAACTATGCTGTATGTGATTAATAGTGACAATGAGCAAATAGAACGCCGGTTTGTGCGCTTAGGTGAAATAATTGGCGCAAAGCAGCATGTAGTTACTGGGCTTAACCCCGGCGATATTCTAGCGGTAGATTACTTACCTAACTTAGCGCATACAGCTAGGTAACGCTTAGCTTGTTATTATTGATAGCTTTAGAGAGCCGTATTTACTACGGCTTTTTTGTGTTTCTAAATCGTATTAGCTCATTGGTTAGCCAGCTATTTGCGGTTAACTTAGCACCACTGCTTAAAATTACCGTGTAGGCTTTACCACTCCATGAACTTTTACTAGCGAGATTATTAATGAAGTCGTCGGCTGTTTTTGCATAACGTTTAGCTTTACGGTATTTCATGGCTAAATGCTCGGCGGCTTCTTTGCTAGTATGTTCATCGCCATTGCGGATAAAAGTGGCGTTGCTGTTGCTAATAAAGGTAATTAAATGCTGCACTTCTTGGTCGGGTTCTCGATTGGGTTCTTGATTAGGTAATTGGTTGGGGTGTGCAGCTAGGCTTATTTGGCTAAAAAAGGTGAATAATATGGTCAGTAGCCAAGCAGAATAAATACGAGTTTTTTTCATGTTATACATCATCAACTTTTAAAGTGGCTAAAATAGGGTTGTGATCAGAGCTGTTATATTCGCTTACTAAAGTATCAGAAATAACAACACCACGAGCCCACACTTGATCCAGGGCTAAACCAAATGCTTTTGTACGCTTGTCATCTACGTATATAGCTTCTTTAAGGCCCAGTTTAGTCAGCGCGTCATTAACTAGCTTTTGGCGTGCATCGCTCCATGCGTTTAAATCGCCCGCAAAAAGAATTGGCCCTTTGTGTTGTTGCATTATTTTTATACTGGCTTGTAACTGTTGCGCGTAGGCTTTAGTACCAAATGTAAAGTTAATGCCGTGCACATTAACGCTCAATAAGCGTTGTTGGTTAGCCATTGCATATTCAACAATGTTAGTTGCTTTTGGGCTTCGTAACCATGGCTCTTTATGAATAAAAGTACAATGTACAGTTGCAGGCCAGCGGCTAAGCGTCATTACACCAGATTGTACATTGCCACTTTTATAACCGGGCGAAAAACGCCAAAAAGGTTTAAGGCTAGTAAGGCGTGTATCTACAATAGCCTCTTGTAATAAAACAATATCAGCACTTTCATTAAGGTGAGTTAAATCTTTATATAGGCCTTGGTTTTGTGCCTTATAAATATTCCATGAGAGTAACCTAGCTTGTTGAGGAACAATAAACTTACGGCTGTATGTTTTTTGCCTACTTGCCTGTAGTTGCTGATTACAACGCAGAGGAGTATATGCGGTTTCGGTTATACCTTGCGCTTCATCTGATGGGTTTAGTTGTGCTAGCGCCAAGCTAGAGTTTATAGTTAAAAAAGAGCATGCAGCAATAATGCAACGTATTAGCTTTTTGTGCATTTAATACCTTATTTAAAATTAGCCGTGAGCAATATCAATAGTGTGTACTTTGGGTGGTTTAAGCGTTAAAAGTTCATTTTTTAAGTGGTGTTTAAGTAGGGTAATACTTTGTGCTTGAAGTTTAAAGAGAGTTTTAATCACTGTGTTAATTATGTACTAGGCTTACATCCTTGTAAGCAACTACAATGCTATTGTTACTCGTAACGCAGTGCATCTATAGGGTTGAGCCTGGCGGCTTTAATGGCTGGGGCTAAACCAAACACTATGCCAATTAATGAAGTAAAACCAAACGACAACATTACCGCCCATGCCGGAATATACGCATCTGGCATGCTAGGAACCATAAACGAAATAAGCCCCGCTGCGCCATAACCAATGGCAAGCCCAATCAACCCGCCAAATAGCGATAACACCACAGCCTCAACTAAAAACTGCAACATTATAAAGCCGGGTGTAGCGCCTAGCGCTTTAAGGGTGCCAATCACGCGGGTGCGCTCAGTTACCGACACTAACATAATATTCATTACACCTATGCCACCAACTAATAAGCTAATACCAACAATACCTGCGGTTATGGCAGTGGCACTACCGGTAAATTTATCTACTTGGGCGCGGGCTTTTTCAGCAGTTTCAAATTCAAAGTCATTGTCGTCGCCGTCTTTAAGTTTATGTAACTGGCGCAGTATACGAGTAATTTTTGCTAGTACCTGCTCTTCGTTAGCGTTGTCTTCAAGCCTAAACATAATTTGTACATTACTTTGCGTATTGCCTCCCTCTAACGCACTCATAGTGCTAATGGGAATATTAATATAATCGTCTTGATCAAAGCCCAAAAAGCTACCTTGTTTTTCGGCTACACCAATAATTCTAAACCATTCGCCACCTAGCTTTATGTATTCGCCTACCGGATTGCTGGGTAAGTTTAATTTTTCGATAATTGACGGCCCAATAAAAGCTACGCGGCGGCGTTTTTCGTCGTCTTCAGCGCGAATAAAACGGCCTAGATCGGGGTAGGTACGGTATGCTTTTTGATAGTCTTGCTCAGTACCCATAACCCGCGATGAATGACTTTTATTACCATACTCAGCTCCGCCCGAAAAACGCCAAGTAAACATTAGTGCGGTGAGTGTTTCTGCTTCTTTTACTCGTGCTTTTAAGGTTAAAAAATCGTCGTAGCTAAGTTTTGCATTTTTACCAACCATTTCTAGCTCAATACTGGTATACGCCTTAATAGTAGTTACATCGGGCGACATATCAGCGAACTGATCGTTTATTTGCTTGGTAAAGCCTTGCATTACAGCAACCACAGTTACTACTGCGGCCACGCCAATAATAATACCTAAACAGGTGAGGGCAGAGCGCATAGCATTTGCTTTAATTGCCGAAAATGCGGCTTTAGTGCCTTCCATAGTGGCCAGTGCAAGTTTAAACATGCTGCCTTGCTCCTTGGTTTTTAGTTACGTCACTCACTACTTTACCATCCACTAAGCGAATTACCCGCTGACAGTGGTCGGCAATTTCTTGCTCATGTGTAACCAAAATAATGGTATGCCCTTCGTTATGCAGCTCATCAAATAAGGCCATAATTTCGCGGGTGGTTTTACTGTCTAAGTTACCGGTTGGCTCATCACCTAATAATATATGCGGTTTAGTGACTAAAGCACGAGCAATAGCAACTCGTTGACGTTGCCCGCCCGACAGCTGGCTTGATAAGTGATTTACTTTGTCGGCTAAGCCCACGCGCTTTAGCGCCTCAAGGGCTTGTTGTTTGCGTTGTTTGCTAGGGGTAAAGCGGTAAACTAAAGGCTGCATTACATTTTCTAGCGCCGATGCGCGTGGTAATAAGTTAAAGCTTTGAAATATAAATCCGACGCTTTCGTTGCGTTGGTGCGCAAGCTCGGTTTCGGTCATACTTTTTACTAACTTATCTTTTAAATAATACTCGCCGCTGGTGGGGGTATCTAAGCAGCCTAACAAATTCATTAGGGTAGACTTGCCAGATCCTGAGGGGCCAATAATGGCCACATATTCATTGGGCATAATGCTAATGTTTACATCATCAAGTGCTTTAAATATCTCAGCGCCCATTTTGTATTGTTTATTAATATGCTCAAGCTTGATCACCGCAGTCATTAGTTGTTTTCCTTCGCAGCGGCTTTTACTTTTACTGTGTCGCCTTCTTTTAAAGTACTAATAGGGCGAGCCGGGCCAATAACTATTTTGTCACCTTCATTGAGCCCCTCGGTAATTGCTTGTTCAATATCTGATGATATACCAACAGCTACGGTTACTTTACTAACGCTGTTGTCGTTATTTAGGCGCCAAACAAAGGTGCTGTCGTCTTGTTTTTGAATTGCTTCTATTGGTAACTTTAAACCATTTTCGGCAATGCTGGTGGCAATTTCTGCTCTACAGCTCATTCCGGCATATAGTTGACGATCGGTAGCATCGAGTAATACTTTTACCTTAAATGATAACCCTTGTGAGCCAGGCTGGTTTTTAGCCGAGGTACCAATGTTTATTACTGTGCCAGTAAAAGGATTATTAGGATAAGCAGCGGCATAAATATTTGCTTTTTGGTGGAGTTTAATACTGGCTATGTCGGTTTCATCAACCCGCAACTCAGCTAAAATAGCACTGGGGTCAGCAACCAGCATTAAATCAGAGCCTATTATATTGGTCGTTCCGGCAATAACCGTTTCGCCTTCTTTAATATTAACCGAAGCCAATAGGCCACTCATAGGCGCTTTAAAAACACTTTTATTTAACCGATCTTGGGCAATTTGCAACGACGCATGAGCTTGGTTAAACGACTCTTTACGAGATTCAATATCTATTTTAGCTAAGTCGCGGGCACTTGCTAGGTTTTCATAGGCTTCTTCATTGCCCAAACCGACATCGTAAAGCTCTTTTTGTCTTTTTAGTTGGCGCTCAAAGTTAACTAAGCGAATTTGGCTATGTTTAATTTCTATTTCGGTGGCACGTAGTAGCGCTTTATTGCGGGTTACTTCAGATTCAAATGCAGTGGTATCAAGGCGCATTAAAATATCGCCTTGTTTTACACTTTGGCCTTCTTCGACAAATACTTTATCTACTCGGCCGGTAACTTCAGAGCGCAGCTGAACTTGAGTATTAAATACTAAGTTACCAGACGCCATTATTGAGTCGGCAATATTGCCTAGTTCAACATGGGCGATATTTACCTCGGGCTGTTTTTTATCACCAGAAATTTGTTTTGATACAATTAACGCTATAAAAGCGGCAATAGCGAGTGTGATGATAATGGCTTTTTTCATTTTATCGGTCCGTGAGTGAAAATGTGCAGAGGCTAACTTGCCTCTGCATAATAATTAAAGTGCGGCTATAATCGCCCAAACACTAAAAATAATAATACTTGGTAAGGCTGCAAACAGCAGTGCTTTATTAGTTGAGAAATTAGTCCAGCATTTTAGCCCAACCATGCCCAGCGCAATGCTCCAAATAGTGAACAGGTTAATTGATTCTAGTAAGGTATAAAAAGTATGTGTGGCATCAAGCCCAACAATGAGCTGATTGATAGAAGCGTAACTAAACACCGCTTGTTGCGAAATTTGATCTGTGTTGGCCATTAATACTAAGGCGATAGTGCCAAGGCTTGAAATAACCGTAGGCATCATTGTCCATAATGAAAAGCCATACCAAGCACCGTAACTATGTTGTGAGTTAGGATCGAGTTTAGCTATCAGCATATAATAAAGTGCAACTAAAGCATTCATTATTACTATGCCAATAATACCGCCGATCATGCCAAACCACATTTGGTTTGGGGCATTTTGTTCAATCGCTTGACGAATCATTTTTTGCTCGCCAATAGTGGCATCAACACTTGAAACGGCTACTTGCTCATTAATTAAAAACTGTATATCAACACTATTATAAAAAACAAACATACTCGCGGCGGTGGCAACTGCTATACAAATAAGGGCTAACCATGACCAGCCTTTTGCTTGCTCTATACCATTAAACGCTTTACTTGGGCTGATATAAATATCGATTAGTGCGCTTAGCGCGTTAGGTGACTTCATTATTATTCCTTAATAACCTAATTTGGGGGGAATTACTGGCTATAGCATAAGGCAAAATGAGGATAAGGTGATTATTTTATTGTAACGGTTTGTTAACGTAGTTTGTTTAGTGGCCAGGTTATTTATGCTGCTAAAACTAAAAAAGAGCCTTTCGGCTCTTGGGTTGCAGCAATTACAGTGTAATTTTTAAAGTGTAAAGTCTACTGAATAAGCAACATAGGCTTTTACGTCAGAGCCATCTATATCGGTATCAGATAAACCAAAAGTGAAACCATCTTTAGATACTGCTATGCCATAATCAATAATATTGTCATCACCTATAAAATCACCAGAGTAGTGGCCTAAATGAAATGCTATTTCGGTGCCGTTATTGCCAACAGCAAAAGCATAATCTGCCGTTAGGTAAAGTGAGTCAGCAAAGTCTGTACCGTCACCACTTGCTGCAGAGGTTGCTAATACAGCAGCACCAAAGGTGAAGCCTTTTACACTTATACTGCCGTAAATCTCAGAAAAGTCAGCATCAGCCGTGGAAGCTGCATCTGGGTATGCATAATAAATGTAACCAACATCGTAGCTCACGCTTTCATTAATAGCGCCACCAAAGCCTGCATACAAGTCTAATTCATAGGTCATCTCATCGGCCCAAGAGGCATTTGATGCCCAAGCACCGGCATAAAAACCAGACTCGTTGGTGTAGTCAATGCCGCCTGAAATGGCAGCATCACCACTGGTTTGTTCTTGTCCGCGCCATAAATAGTTTGATGTTGCTGCCGCATTAGCGGTTACTTCAGCATAGGTTGCTGTTGATGCGACACTAACTAAAGAGAGTGCTGTTATTGTTATGACTTTTTGTAGTTTTAGCATGTTTTAGTTCCTGTTATATGATTGCATGCCAAAGCTTTAAGGCTTATAGCTTGGCAGCATTTTATTATTTAACAGAAAAGAAGATTGCACGGGGTATGCCAGCTTCACTTTATTGCAGTGAATATGGTTTTAGGTGTTTTAAAACAATAGCTTATAATTAGTAGAGGGAGAGGTGCAGAGATAAGATTTTAAGGGGTTTTACATTTGTGGTGCATAAATTAACCTAGCTGCACCAAATCGGCGCTGCTAGGTTAGTTATTAATAATTAACCAAAAATAGTACGCATTAAGCTAATTGTTTCGTTAACTCCACGACCTTTTTGTACTTCATTAATAATAGAATCACGTTTGCTACGAATATGCTCAGGAATATCGTCAGCTGCAAGTGCGCGGTCTACTAAAATTTCTGCAGATTCTTTACCTCTACGCTTAGTTTTACCTGTACCTGAAGTACTGCGCTTTGGCTTGCTTAGCAGCTTGATGTAATTAGAGCTATCGGCTGTTGTGGTGTCTGCATAGTAAAAAAAGCACGGAATAAGCGCTTTAATGCTTACCAGCTGCTCTTCTAATTCGTTGTCTGCTTTAGCCATTTTAAACCAAGACAGAGTTTGAATTTTTTGTACTATGTCTTGCCAGTAACGCTCAAAGTCAGTGTTTTTTAGCTTGCTAACACCCAGTGCGCCACATAAAGCATCTAATCTATTATTGCTAATAGGAGTAAATACGTCAGGACGACGCATCGCTAATAAGCGAGTTGCTGGAGCGAGCGTTGGCTTTTCGTTACCATCGCTAAAAGCTTTTAAGTAAGCAGCAACAAATTGCTGGTACTCATAATGAGTAATATTACCTTCCAACGGAATATTGCTAAGTGCATCATCAAACGCATCAGGCATATCAGCCAGTAGTTGATGAAACGCTTTAGCGCTTTTAGTTGATGCAAACCATTCAACATCAAAGTTGTAAGTGCTTGGATCAAGCGATGCCATGTGCTTACCACTAAACGCAAGTAAGTCTTCTGGGATCATATCTTTAAGTGATTGCGGGCGAATGCTTGCAATGTAGCTTGTTAAGCGAAGCTGCTCATCAAGTGCAATAAGATCTTTGTGCTGCTCAATAAATGTAGTTACTACAGGCCAAGGCGCTACACGTAACGTTTTAACTTGTAAAAAGCTAATAGCAGAAATAAGTTGGTCGTGCAGTTTTTTTAGTACTGGTAACTGTTGCGGCTCTAGCAAGTCGTAATTCATACGATCTTTGCTTGCGTTAAGCAGTTCATAGCACCAAAGTAAAAAATCATCTGGGTGGTTTTCTACTTTCACGGCCATTAGATTTAGGCTGAGTTCTGAGGATTGCTTCAGAATGTTTTGGTATATTTGGTTTTCTTGCTCGCCTAGCGACATTTGTGACGGTGAAATTAGCAGTTTTTTCATGCCTTGTAGAACCTCGAGTTAGATGCATTTTTTAGCTGGTCTATTTTAGCGCAAATCTTGCAATAACAACAGAGGCATATACAAGCCTTAAGAATACAACAGTTAAAGTGCTCATAATTATTAATTTATTAAAACAATAAAATAGTTAACTTAAGTGACGAAAACTCAATTAGTTTAGATTGTTTGAAAATCATACGACTGTGTGTTTTTCATGTCTTACTTATTGAAAAGTAATGATTTGTTGTTTTTTATAAAGCGTTCATGTGTTGTTTGTTAATATTTAAATAGTGTTGATATTATTAGCGCGTAGATTCATCATTAAAAAATAAATTAGTTGAAAGTTATTTTTTTTAGTACTGACAATGATTTTAGTGATAACTCTCGCTATGATATGAGTATTATTTGCACATTTGAAAGGACGATCATGAAAACCTTATTTAAAATTATAGGTGTAATACTGCTGTTATGTATTGCACTTATCGTTGCAGCACCCTTTTTAATTCCTACTGATGCTATTTTTAATAAAGTCTCTGAGCAGGTAGAACAAACCACAGGACGTACATTAACTATTAAAGGCGATAAAACGCTGAGTGTATTTCCTGCATTAAAATTAGAACTTAATGATGTACATTTTGCCAACATGAAATCGGGCTCTCGCGCCGATATGGCAAGTATGCAGCAGCTTGCAGTACACATCCCTTGGCTATCGCTATTAGATGGTGAATTTAAACTCGATAAGTTTGTTATTAACGAGCCTGATATTTTATTAGAGACCGATAAAAACGGTAAAGCTAACTGGCAGCTATTTGATGCGGTAGCTGAGCAGCCTAAAGAGCAAGCAGGATCTGCGGAAGCTATAAAATTACCTGAGAACTTTGACATTGAGCTAGGGGAGGTTGCCATTTATGGTGGTACCTTTACTTATTTAGATGGTAAAACCGGGGTTAAACAGCAAATAAGTGATTTAGAACTGGCTATTTTACTTCCATCACTGCGTAAAACATTAGAAGTAAAAGGCGCAATAACTTACATGCAAGAGCGCTTTGAGCTTGATGTAAAACTAGATACGCCAGCAAAAGCGATCGAAGGCACTACTTTTAATATTCAGCAGAGTTTAGATTCACGTTTAGTTGATTTAACCTTTGAGGGAACTATTGCTAAACAAGGCCAAGATATAAAAGGTCAGTTAGCGCTAAGTGGAGACTCGGTAAAAAATATAGCCAAATGGCAAGGTGTAGAGTTAAACGCCAAAGATAACGCCTTTAATGCTTTTAGTGTAAATGGCAAAATGCATTTAGCGGGTGAGCAATTTAAGCTTGAAGAGCTTATTGCCACATTAGATGCACTGCAAATAAAAGGTAAAAGTGAGCTTAATTTAGGTAAACGACTTGCTGTAATGGCAAACATTGACTTAGGTATGCTTGACTTAAACCCATACTTACCAGAAGCCGTAGCTAAAAAAGAGCAGCCAACTACAGACGAAACTAAACCAGCAGAGCCTATTGTATGGGACGACACTAAAATAGACTTAAGTGCCTTAAATACGCTTGATGCTAATGTAGTAATACGCTCAAGCGGTTTAAAAGCTAACGATATTAAACTCGGTGCAAACCAATTTACAGTAGCGTTAAAAAATAGTGTCGCTAAATTAAGCTTAGATAACTTTGCAGCCTATGAGGGAACAGGGAAAGGGGCAATTAATATTAATGCCCAGCAAATACCTTATAAAATAACCACTAATTTTGATTTGGCAGGTATTGATGCACAACCGTTATTAACCGATGCCGCAGGATTTGATAAATTAATGGGTAATGGCTCATTAAATTGGAACTTAACCACAAATGGGCAAAGCCAAAAAGAGTTTGTTAACGCACTCAATGGTGAGTTAGGGTTTGAGTTTGCTAATGGCGCAGTACAAGGCGCAAATATAGCTGAAATGATTCGCAAAGGTAAAGAGTTGCTTAAAGGTAATGTAGGGGCTGTATCAGAAGGACTAGATACTGGCTTTGATAAGTCACAGCAAACCGACTTCTCAGCATTAACGGGTAGCTTTAAGTTTACTAATGGGGTGGGCCATAATAACGACCTGTCGTTAATCAGCCCACTGATCCGTATTTCAGGCGAAGGTGATGTGGATTTACCTAATACTATTATTAATTACCGACTAGTAACCGGTATAGTCGGTTCTATTGAGGGGCAGGGTACAACCGATGATAGTACCGGCTTTAAAATACCACTGCGTATTAAAGGGCCATTCCATGATGTAGGCATTAAGCTTGATTTTGGTAATGCGCTTAAAGAAGAAGCAAAAGAAAAGCTCAAAGAAAAAGCAAAAGACAAACTTAAAGATAAATTGAAAGGTTTGTTTGGCTAAAACCCTGATAAATAATCTACAAGGCACTAAGATAGTGCCTTGTTTGTTTTGTAACCATATGTAAAATAGCTAGATAGCCGTAATTACTCAATATTAATTAGCTTTCCCTCATAATTAATTAAAAAATAACCTACCGCTCCCCCCGTAATGCTGGTACAATTGCCCGCCCTTAAGAGACAACTAGCTTGTTTTTTGAGTGGATTTCAATCGAAATGTCTTGATTTTAAACGAATTTAAGACAAGTTGTAATTACTACACCGGAGGTCATTAACATGATCCAAATGCAAACTCAGCTGGAAGTTGCTGATAACAGCGGCGCTCGCAAAGTGCAGTGTATAAAAGTCCTTGGTGGTTCTCACCGTCGCTATGCAGCGATTGGCGACATCATTAAAGTTTCTGTAAAAGAAGCTATTCCTCGCGGTAAAGTGAAGAAAGGTGATGTTAAAAACGCGGTAGTTGTGCGCACCAAAAAAGGCGTTCGTCGTCCAGACGGTTCTTTGATCCGTTTCGATAGCAATGCAGCTGTTATCTTAAATGATAACTTGCAGCCTATTGGTACTCGTATCTTCGGCCCTGTGACTCGTGAACTTCGTAATGATAAGTTCATGAAAATCGTTTCACTAGCCCCAGAAGTACTGTAAGGAGTCTATCATGGCAGCAAAAATCCGTCGTGATGACGAAGTAATCGTTCTAGCAGGTAAAGACAAAGGTAAGCGCGGAAAAGTGCTTTCAGTTGTTACTGAATCTGGAAGATTATTTGTCGAAGGCATAAACTTGATCAAAAAGCACCAAAAGCCGGTTCCACAATTGAACCAGCCTGGCGGTATTGTTGAGAAAGAAGCGTCTATCGACGTATCAAACGTTGCGATCTACAACTCGGAAACGAGTAAAGCAGATCGTGTAGGTTTCAAGATTGAAGATGGTAAGAAATTACGTATCTTTAAATCTACTGGTAAAACTATTTAATAGTTGGAGTAGAATGATGGCGAAACTGCATGAAGTATATAAAGACAAAGTAGTAGCTGAACTTCAAGAGAAGTTTGGTTTCAGCTCTGTCATGCAAGTCCCTCTGATCGAAAAGATCACATTGAATATGGGCGTGGGCGAAGCCCTAGCTGACAAGAAAATTCTAGATAACGCTGTTGCGGATCTAGCTGCAATCTCTGGTCAGAAACCTCTAATCACTAAAGCACGCAAATCTGTTGCTGGCTTCAAAGTGCGTGAAGGTTACCCGATAGGTTGTAAAGTAACCCTACGTGGCGAACGTATGTGGGACTTTTTTGAGCGTTTGGTATCAATCGCTATCCCACGTATTCGCGACTTCCGTGGCGTAAGTGCTAAGTCTTTTGATGGACGTGGCAACTACAGCATGGGCGTACGTGAACAAATCATCTTCCCAGAAATCGATTACGATAAAGTAGACCGTGTACGCGGTATGGATATTACTATCACTACTTCTGCGAAATCTGATGAGGAAGGCCGTGCGTTGTTAGAAGCGTTTAACTTCCCATTCAAGAAATAAGGGTAGGGTTATGGCAAAGAATTCTATGAAAGCGCGCGAAGCAAAGCGCACAAAACTAGTTGCTCAGTTCGCTGAAAAGCGCACAGCACTAAAAGCTATCATCAGTGATGTTAATACATCTGAAGATGATCGTTGGGACGCGGTACTTAAGCTACAAGCTTTACCACGTGATTCTAGCCCTGTACGTCAGCGTAATCGTTGTAACATTACGGGCCGCCCACATGGTTTCCTTCGCAAATTCGGCATGAGCCGTATTAAAGTTCGCGAAGCAGCTATGCGCGGTGAAATTCCTGGCCTTAAAAAAGCTAGCTGGTAAAAGAATCACGGGAGTAAGACTATGAGCTTGCAAGATCCTATCGCGGATTTGTTTACACGAATCCGTAACGGTCAGTCAGCGAAGAAAGTATCTGTAACGATGCCTAATTCAAAACTGAAAGTAGCAGTAGCTAAAGTATTAAAAAATGAAGGTTACATCGCTGATTTCGCAATCAATGGCGACGTAAAACCTGAGCTTTCTATCGAATTGAAGTACTTCGAAGGCAAAGCTGTTATTGAAAATATCCAGCGTGTTAGCCGCCCTGGTTTACGTATCTATAAGAGACGTGACGAATTACCAAAGGTAATGGGTGGTCTAGGTATCGCTATCGTATCAACTTCTAAAGGCCTAATGACAGACCGCGCAGCACGTAGTGCAGGCGTTGGTGGTGAAATCATTGGTTTTGTAGCTTAATCGGAGGGGAACTATGTCTCGCATAGCAAAGGCACCAATTAGTGTTCCTGCCGGTGTAGAAGTTACATTAAAAGGCCAGGAAATCACAGTTAAAGGCAAAAACGGTGAATTAACTCGTACTATCAACAACGCTGTTGAAGTAAAAGTTGAAGAAAACGTTATTACAACTTTACCTCGTGAAGGCGTAACAGATGCATGGGCTCAAGCAGGTACTGCTCGCGCTCTAATCAACAATATGATTGTTGGTACGCATGAAGGTTACGAGAAGAAACTTCAGTTAGTAGGCGTTGGTTACCGTGCAGCAGCTAAGGGTAAAACATTAGATTTAACTCTTGGTTTCTCGCACCCAGTTCATTTCGCAGTTCCTGAAGGAATTACGATTGAAACTCCAAGCCAAACAGAAGTTCTAGTTAAGGGCGTAGATAAGCAGTTAGTTGGTCAAACAGCTGCTAACATTCGTGCATACCGTAAACCTGAGCCATATAAAGGCAAGGGTGTTCGTTATTCAGATGAGAATGTGCGCCGTAAAGAGGCTAAGAAGAAGTAAGGTAAGACGATGGATAAAAAAACAGCTCGTCTACGTCGTGCTAAACGCACTCGTAGAAATTATATTGAACAAGGCACAACGCGTCTTGTTATCCACCGCACGCCACGTCACATATACGCTCAAGTAGTTACTGCTGAGGGTACTGTACTGGCTGCTGCTTCTACTGTTGAAAAAGCTATTTGCGAAACAGTTAAAGGCACCGGCAACGTTGCAGCTGCGCAAGCAGTTGGTAAAGCGGTTGCTGAACGTGCGGCTGACAAAGGCATCGAAAAGATTGCTTTTGATCGTAGTGGCTTTAAATATCACGGCCGTGTGAAGGCGCTAGCTGATGCTGCGCGTGAAGCCGGTTTGCAATTCTAGGAGTAGACAATGGCTAACGTAGAAGCAAAGCAACAACAGCCTGATCTAGCTGA
This sequence comes from Pseudoalteromonas sp. SCQQ13, assembly GCF_015864415.1. Classification (NCBI taxonomy): domain Bacteria; kingdom Pseudomonadati; phylum Pseudomonadota; class Gammaproteobacteria; order Alteromonadales; family Pseudoalteromonadaceae; genus Pseudoalteromonas; species Pseudoalteromonas sp. SCQQ13. The sequence goes on from NZ_JADYXG010000021.1 coordinate 66,950, forward strand.
AAAGCTAATCGCGGTGAACCGTGTGTCTAAAGTAGTTAAAGGTGGTCGTATCTTTAGCTTTACAGCACTAACAGTAGTTGGTGATGGCGCAGGTAAAGTAGGTTTTGGTTATGGTAAAGCACGTGAAGTTCCAGCTGCTATTCAAAAAGCAATGGAAAAAGCACGTCGCAATATGATCAATGTAGACCTAAATGGCAACACATTACAGCATCCTGTTAAAGGACGTCATGCTGGCTCACAAGTGTTTATGAAACCAGCCTCTGAAGGTACTGGTATCATCGCTGGTGGTGCAATGCGTGCGGTACTAGAAGTGACTGGTGTGCAGAACGTACTTTCTAAATGTTACGGTTCTACTAACCCAATCAACGTAGTGCGTGCAACAATCTCTGCTCTTGAGAATATGAATTCTCCTCAGTCGATTGCTGCTAAACGTGGTCTTCGCATAGACGAGATACTGGGGTAACCATGGCAAATCAAACTGTAAAAGTAACACAAGTAAAAAGCTCTATCGGTCGTTTACCGAAACATAAAGCTACATTACGCGGTCTTGGTTTACGTCGTATCAACCACACTGTTGAGTTAGAAGACACAGCATGTGTACGTGGTATGATAAACCAGGTTTCTTACATGGTTAAGGTAGAGGGTTAATTTCATGCATTTGAATACACTTTCACCTGCTGCAGGTTCAAAAACTGCTCCAAAACGTGTTGGTCGTGGTATCGGTTCTGGTCTTGGTAAGACTGGTGGCCGTGGTCACAAAGGTCAAAAATCACGTTCTGGCGGTAAAGTACGCGTTGGTTTCGAAGGCGGTCAAATGCCTATGCAACGTCGTCTACCTAAGTTCGGTTTCACTTCTCGCAAATCATTAGTATCTGCAGAAATAAACCTATACGAAATCGCTAAAGTAGAAGGCGATGTGGTAGACCTAAGCGCGTTACAAGCAGCTGGTCTAGTTAAAAAGAACGTTTTGTTCGTTAAAGTTGTTAAATCTGGCGAAGTTTCACGCGCTGTTACCGTTAAGGGCCTTAGAGCCACTAAAGGTGCACGCGAAGCTATCGAAGCTGCCGGAGGCAAGGTAGAAGACTAAGGAAGTACTAATGGCTAAACCAGGTCAAGATATGCAAAGTGCACAAGGTGGACTTTCGGAATTGAAGCGCCGATTACTCTTCGTATTAGGTGCTATCATTATATACCGTCTAGGTTCATTTGTGCCGATCCCTGGGATTGACGCCGCTGTACTTGCCGATTTCTTCGAGCAACAAAAGGGCACCATTGTTGAGATGTTCAACATGTTTAGCGGTGGTGCGCTTGAGCGAGCTTCAGTGTTAGCACTGGGTATTATGCCGTATATCTCGGCTTCGATTATTACGCAACTATTAACGCATATGTATCCTCCGTTTATAGAGCTTAAGAAAGAAGGTGAGCAAGGGCGTAAAAAAATTAGCCAGTACACACGCTATGGCACGCTTGTGCTTGCTACTATCCAATCAATCGGTATTGCCACAAGCTTACCGGGCATGATGGAAGGGTTAGTTGTTAACCCTGGTATGGGTTTCTATTTCACCGCAGTGGTGAGTTTAGTGACTGGTACTATGTTCCTTATGTGGTTGGGCGAACAAATAACAGAACGTGGTATTGGTAACGGTATCTCTGTTTTAATATTTGTTGGTATTGTAGCTAACCTGCCGTCTGCTATTGGTTCGACAGCTGAAATGGCGCGCCAAGGTGATTTGAATGTTTTTGTACTGTTGATGGTTGCGGTAATCGTATTCGCTGTTACTTATCTTGTAGTGTTTTTTGAACGTGGCCAACGACGTATTGTTGTTAACTACGCTAAACGCCAACAAGGTCGTCAAGTATTTGCTGCCCAAAGCACGCATTTACCACTAAAAGTAAATATGGCGGGTGTTATTCCACCAATTTTCGCTAGCAGTATAATTCTGTTCCCTGGTACAATTGCCAGCTGGTTCGGCCAGGGTGAAGGTCCGGTCGCTGATGTGTTACAAGCTATAGCTACAACGTTGACCCCAGGTCAGCCATTGTATGCAATGGTTTTAGCAGCAGCTATCATCTTCTTCTGCTTTTTCTACACAGCGTTGGTGTTTAACCCACGTGAAACAGCAGATAACCTGAAGAAATCTGGCGCATTTATCCCAGGTATTCGTCCAGGTGAGCAGACATCTAAATACATTGATAAAGTGATGACACGCCTGACATTGGCAGGTGCTTTGTATATAACCTTTATCTGTCTGGTGCCTGAATTCATGACAATGGCATGGCAAACGCCATTCTACTTCGGCGGTACATCAATTTTGATTATCGTAGTTGTTATCATGGACTTTATGGCACAAGTACAGACTCACCTGATGTCTCATCAGTATGATTCTGTGCTGAAAAAAGCGAACCTTAAAGGCTATGGTCGATAAGGTCAGTTTACGGAGTTGAGCAATGAAAGTACGTGCTTCCGTTAAGAAAATATGCCGTAACTGTAAAGTTATTAAACGTGCTGGTGTAGTACGCGTAATTTGCAGTGAGCCTAAGCATAAGCAAAGGCAAGGTTAAGTAAACAGCGTGCAGGCTGAGTTTTCTCGGCCTGTGTTTTTAGTAGTGATTTGGTCTTCGTTTGAGTATCCTTACGGGCTCTTCAAACAGATGATTACCAAATTCGAATATAGGAGATGTGTTAGTGGCCCGTATTGCTGGCATTAACGTCCCTGATCATAAACATGCAGTTATTGGTTTAACAGCTATTTATGGCATAGGTAAGACTCGCTCTAAGGCTATCTTAGCAGCGACTGGTATCGCCGAGACCACAAAAATCGGTGAACTTTCAGACGAAACTCTTGACGTATTGCGTGATGCAGTTGGCAAGTACACCGTTGAAGGTGATC
>NZ_JADYXG010000021.1:69850-73203 GCF_015864415.1 Pseudoalteromonas sp. SCQQ13
TTCGTCGTGAAGTTACTTTAAATATCAAGCGCCTAATGGACCTTGGTTGTTATCGTGGCCTACGTCACCGTCGCTCTTTACCACTACGTGGTCAAAGAACTAAGACTAACGCGCGTACCCGTAAGGGTCCTCGTAAGCCTATTAAGCGATAAGGGGATAGTATTATGGCTAAGACACCAATTCGTCGTAAAAAGGTTAAAAAACAAGTTGCTGATGGTATGGCTCATGTTCATGCTTCTTTCAACAACACTATTGTAACGATTACCGATCGTCAAGGTAATGCACTATCATGGGCTACTGCCGGTGGTTCAGGTTTCCGTGGTTCACGTAAATCTACTCCATTTGCTGCTCAGGTTGCTGCAGAGCGTGCAGGTACTGCTGCTCAAGAATACGGTTTAAAAAATCTAGAAGTTTTCATCAAAGGTCCAGGTCCAGGTCGTGAATCTGCTGTACGTGCTTTGAATGCTGCTGGCTACCGTATTACCAACATTACTGACGTGACGCCAATACCACATAATGGTTGTCGTCCACCGAAGAAACGTCGCGTTTAACAATAGGTTAGGAGAAATAACATGGCAAGATATTTGGGCCCTAAGCTCAAGCTGAGTCGTCGTGAAGGCACTGACCTGTTCCTTAAGAGCGGCGTAAGAGCTATCGACTCTAAGTGTAAACTTGAGACTGCACCTGGTCAGCATGGCGCTCGTAAAGGTCGCTTATCTGATTACGGTTTACAATTACGTGAAAAGCAAAAAGTACGTCGTATCTACGGTGTATTAGAAAAGCAATTCCGTAACTACTACAAAGAAGCTGCTCGCCTTAAAGGTAATACAGGTGAAAACTTGTTACAGCTATTAGAGCAACGTTTAGACAATGTTGTATATCGCATGGGTTTTGCTAGCACACGTGCAGAAGCACGTCAGTTAGTAAGCCATAAAGCGATTTTAGTTAATGGTCGTGTTGTGAATGTTCCTTCATACGTAATTGCTCCAGAAGATACTGTTGTAATCCGTGAGAAGTCTAAAACACAAGCACGTATCATCGCTGCTCTAGAGTTGGCTGAGCAACGTGAAAAGCCGACTTGGGTTGAAGTTGACGGTAAGAAATTGGAAGGCAGCTTTAAGCGTCTACCTGAGCGTTCAGATCTGTCTGCGGACATTAATGAACAACTAATCGTCGAACTTTACTCTAAGTAAAGTTAAGAGTTAAGAGAGGATAAAATGCAGGGTTCTGTTACAGAATTTCTAAAACCAAGGTTAGTCGATATCGACGCTATCAACCCAACACGTTCTAAAATAGTTTTAGAACCACTTGAGCGTGGCTTCGGTCACACTTTGGGTAATGCCTTACGCCGTATACTGCTTTCATCTATGCCTGGATGTGCAGTAACTGAAGTTGAAATCGACGGTGTATTGCATGAGTACAGCGCGAAAGAAGGCGTTCAAGAAGACATCATTGAAATACTATTAAACCTAAAAGGTTTAGCAGTAACGTTAGAAGGCAAAGATGAAGTTTTTCTGACCCTGGCTAAATCTGGTGTAGGCCCTGTGACTGCGTCAGATATTCAGCACGATGGCGATGTAACAATTGCTAACCCAGATCATGTTATTTGTAATTTAACAACAAATAACAGCGAGATCAGCATGCGTATTCGTGTTGAACGTGGTCGTGGTTATGTGCCGGCATCTAGTCGTTTATCCTCTGATGACGATGAGCGTCCAATTGGTAGATTGTTGCTTGATGCATCATTTAGCCCAGTTGAACGTATTGCGTACTCGGTTGAATCAGCTCGAGTTGAGCAACGTACAGATTTAGACAAGTTAATCATTGATATGGAAACAAACGGCACTTTAGATCCAGAAGAAGCGATCCGCCGTGCGTCTACTATCTTAGCTGAGCAATTAGATGCATTCGTAGATTTACGTGATGTAACTGAGCCAGAAGAGAAAGAAGAGAAGCCAGAATTCGATCCTATTCTACTTCGTCCAGTTGATGATCTTGAACTAACAGTACGCTCAGCAAATTGTTTGAAAGCCGAGCAAATTCAATATATCGGTGATTTAGTTCAGCGCACTGAAGTTGAGCTTCTTAAAACGCCTAATTTAGGTAAGAAGTCTCTAACTGAAATTAAAGACGTGCTAGCTTCACGTGGACTTTCTCTAGGCATGCGCCTAGAAAATTGGCCACCTGCAAGTTTAGCTGAATAATCTAAATCACTATATTAGTTTAGTTAGAAGGATAGGGTCATGCGCCATCGTAAGAGTGGTCGTCAATTAAACCGTAACAGTAGCCATCGTAAAGCGATGTTTAGCAATATGGCAGGTTCTTTGGTGAAACATGAAATCATCAAAACTACTTTGCCTAAAGCGAAAGAGTTACGTCGTGTAATTGAACCTTTAATCACACTGGCTAAGACTGACAGTGTAGCAAATCGCCGTTTAGCGTTTGCTCGCACGCGTGATAATGAAGTTGTTGGTAAGTTATTCAGTGAAATCGGTCCACGTAACGCGGATCGTCCAGGTGGTTACACTCGTATTCTTAAGTGTGGCTTCCGTACTGGTGATAATGCACCAATGGCTTATATTGAACTAGTTGGTCGCCCAGCGACTAGCGAAGCAGTTCAAGAAGACGCACAGTCTGCAGAGTAAGTCTTAAAGAAACCTAAAAGCCGAGCCTATGCTCGGCTTTTTCTTGCCTAAAATTTGTTAATCTATATGAATCAGTGATTACCTTCTATTATGATCGTTTACGAGTACTGACTCATAGATTCTAAATTGATAAGTTGTTTTAACACCTGCTTTAATATCCCTACCAAGTTACTCTTTACTTATTACTCATTCAAAATAGCCTATCAGATCATGGTTAAGGATTATCTTCATTATATATTGTTCGTTTAGAGCTATTATATAATACAACTCCAAAACTTAGATTATCCAGTAGAGCGGCCCACTACGAAGTTTATATTTATAAATCTGATTATAAGACATAACGTGTACTCATTTACCTATATTAAGAATCTCATATCAAGGTTGAGTATTACGGCCTAAGTAAACTTACTTCTTAATATTATTAAATTATGATTAAACATAGCTCGATCAATTCAATTTTCGCCTTTTGATTACTTTAAATGATTTTAAGTAATACGAGTCTTCTCATATTGGTTAGTTATTTAGCATAGATGATCCAAATATGTCTTTATTCATTAGTAGTTGTCATAACTTTAATTTCAAATAGCGCTATAAATGTCTTAATGATAGTAGTTTAGTTGTGTTTTTAAGCGTTTAGCTCAAATACTCAGCGAACAGCAGTTTATTTCAAGTTTTCTTTAAAAAACAGTTGATCTGTTTTCGGATCTC
>NZ_JADYXG010000022.1:0-66358 GCF_015864415.1 Pseudoalteromonas sp. SCQQ13
GATTGCTTTATATTGTTAAAGAACGTTTTGAGTCGCTTTAGCGTCTCAAGGGATGCGTATAATACATCCTTTATTTTCCGAGTCAACACTTTGTTTTAAACTTTCTTTTTGGAAGATTTAAAACCGAAGTTTTATTTAACTCTCTAAGTAGTTCGCGTCTCGCTAGGCGTTGACGTTTCCCGTCTCAGTGGGGTCGCATTATAGGGAGCCGCAGATTTTACGCAAGTGTTTTTATCGCCTTTTTTGCATTTAATTTTTACCCCAAAGATACACAAGCCAGGCTCACAGGTTACCCACAAAACCCTGTGGATAACTGCGCTTTTTATTCCTTAAACAAGCTTACTGTTATATTGCTATAAACTTAAAAATGTAAAAAGCACCTAGATAAGGTGCTTTTAAAAGTAATAGTTATTAAGTTTTAGTACAAAATACTATATAACTTGCGACGATACTTTGCTGCAAGTGCATCACCGTCGGGTAAAGAGGCAATAATAGCTAAAAAACTTGGTTTTGCTTCGTTAAAATTCAGATCTTTTTGCAGCACTGTAAATAGTACATCTAATGCTTCTTCTTTTCTGCCGGCTTCATTGAGTAAAATACTTAGCTCTTCTTTTAATTCTAAGTCATTTGGGTACTTTTCTACTTGTTGTTGCTTTTCTTTAATCTCTGGTGAATCTTTTGCTTCAAGCGCAGCTTCGCATTTTGCTTTTATATTATTAAAGTAAGCATCTTGCTCTTGTACATCTATTGTATTAATTAGTGCTTGCGCTTCATCTACTTTATGAATTTGAATACATATATCTGCAAGTACTAATTTAATACGCGCGTTGCTGTTGTCAATTTCATAAGCTTGCTTTGCATAATTAAACGCGGCATTTAAATCTGACTTTAATAATGCTTGCTTTGCTTGCTCTAATAGTAAGTCTTGTTGAGCGGGTAAATGTTTAGCTAATGCTTCACGAATTTTCGCTTCAGCTTGGGCACCCGATAATACATCAACGGGCGCTGAGTCTTTTAACAACACCAGTGTTGGTAGTGTTTGTAAACCAACTTGCTGTGCTAATTGCGAAGCCAGAGCTTGCTCGGCATCGCAATCTAAATTTGCTACTACTATATAGTCGGTATATTCAGCGGCTAATTTATCTAATATTGCTGCCTGGTTAATACATTCAGGACTTTGCGCTGAGTAGAAGTTTAGCAGTACCAACTTTTGTTGTGATGTTTCGCCGAGTACTTGCTGAAAATTTTGCGCGTTGATACTAACTATGTTGCTCATTGAATTGATTGCCATATTCATTTATTTAGGTTTTTATATGGTGCTGAACATAATTATTACAAGTCATATATCTAAATCACTTGGATATACATTTATCTCAATAAGGGAAAATCATGAAGTTAACTTACTTAGGCACAGCGCTATTATTAGCTAGCCCTCTATTGGCGGCTAAATCATTAGACTTAAATTTACATAGCAGCATGCCAGCCATTGAAAGCTTTTACCTCGATCTGCATCAATCACCCGAGCTTTCGTATCACGAGCAACAAACCGCAAAAAAAATAGCAGCGCAGTTAAACAAGCTTGGTTTTGAAGTTACAAGCAATGTAGGTGGTTTTGGCGTTGTAGGCATTTACAAAAATGGTGATGGCCCCACAGTAATGATACGTACCGATACCGACGGCTTACCTATTACAGAACAAACAGGTAAGGCGTATGCTTCTAAAGTAACAGTAATAGACGAGCACGGTGCAAAAGTAGGTGTTATGCACGGCTGCGGTCACGATATACATATGAGCTCATTCATTGGTACTGCTGAACAACTAATAGCTCACAAAAATGCATGGCAAGGCACGCTAATGATGGTGGCACAACCCGCAGAAGAAGTAGGCGGTGGCGCTAAAGCCATGCTAAAAGAAGGCTTATTTAGTAAATATGCAAAACCTGATCACATAATTGCGCTACATGTAAGTGCAAGTGTGCCTGCCGGTAAAGTTGCGATGAAAAACGAATATACTATGGCCAGCGTCGATTCTGTTGATATAACTATAAAGGGTAAAGGCGGACATGGAGCTTATCCGCATACCACTATTGATCCGGTTATTATTGCTGCGCGCACTGTGCTTGCACTGCAAACTATTACGAGTCGTGAGCTTTCACCATTAGAGCCATCAGTCATTACTGTTGGATCTATTCATGGTGGCTCAAAACATAATGTAATTTCTGATGAAGTAAAGTTACAACTTACATTACGCAGCTATAACCCTGATATTAGAAATGCACAAATTGCAGCAATTAAACGCATTACCGCCGGTATTGCACAAAGCGCAGGCCTTGAGGAAGCGCTCTACCCTAAGGTGCAAGTACATGAAGATGAGTCAATTCCATCTACATATAACAATCCGGCACAAACCAACCTTGTGCGTCAAAGTATTGCCAGCGCTATTGGTGATGAAAATGTGCTTGAAACCCTCCCTGTAATGGCAGGTGAAGACTTTGGCTTATATGGCCGCACTGACGAAAATATTCCTATCACACTATTTTGGCTCGGTGGCGTTAACCAAGCAAAATATGCAAGTGCAATAAAAGCGGGCAAAACATTACCTTCACTGCATTCAAGTAAGTTTGCCCCAGACTATAAAGTCGCACTACCAACTGGCATTAAAGCCATGAGTAATGCAGCGGTAACTTTGTTTAATCAATAGTTTTATTTAAATAATAGCTCTGTAGTTAACCTGTAACAGAGCTTTTTTTATAACTCGACTTTTTATAAGGCGTTTTTTGGCCACGTTTAACAAAACGCTTTTTAGCTGAAGTTTTAGGCAGCTTTGCAAATACATTGCTATCGCAATTTGCAGCTTGTTGTACAAAACTATTTAAGTCGGCAAGTAAAGGCTGTAAAAATTGCTGATAGCTCATTACTTGCTGTGCAATATCACCTAAGCTCGATTCCCATTTAGCGGTTAAATCGGGGCGAACTAAACCTTGCGGCAGCACGCTAATAAGTGCACTCCCGGTTTCGGTTGCTTTAATTAATTTGCCTTCACGTTTTAAAAAACGGCGTTTAAATAATAATTCAATGATCCCCGCTCGCGTTGCCTCTGTGCCTAAGCCATCGGTGTCTTTAAGTACTTTTTTTATCTGTGGATCTTGTACATAGCGGCTTATGCCTGTCATGGCTGCAAGTAAAGTCGCATCACTAAAGTGCGCTGGCGGAGAGGTATATTTTTCAACAACCTCCCCTTGCGAGCAAAAAAGTAACATGTCTTTTGTTAAAGGCGGTAGCGTGGCTTCATCTTTCAATTCAGACTTACCCATTAGCACCTTAAAACCCAAGCTTACATCTTGCTTTGCATTTGCTTTAAATAACCCGCCAGCAATAGTTATCTCTGCTTTAGTTTCGTTGTAAATATAGTCGGGATAAAACTGTATTAAATAATGACGACATATTAATTGATAAACCTTTGTCTCATCGCTACCTAAACTTGCCGACTTTAACTGTTTTGCCGTAGGGACAATGGCGTGATGCGCAGCCACTTTTGAATCGTTAAAACATTTACTACGTTTTTTACTATCAGCTGCTTTTACTAACTCAACACCTTGCCCGCCATTAGTGCTTATAGCTTTTAAAATAGCAGACGCATCTTGGTGATGATCATTAGGTAAGTAGCGGTTGTCTGAACGCGGGTAGGTAATTAACTTATGACGCTCATAAAGAGTTTGGCATATATCCAGCACCTTTTGCGCTGGCATAGCAAATGCTTTTGCCGCGTCTATCTGCAAAGCAGATAAGTTATAAGGCAGTGGCGCAGTTTGTTTTTTTTGCTTTTGTTCAAGCGCCGTTAGCTCAGCATTTTGCTGTGTGATACGCGAGGCTACGTTTTCAGCCAATGCTTTATTTAATACTCGCCCTTCTTCGTCTTGATAAGGCTCACATGCCTTACTGGGTATCCATTTTGCACTAAATGATTGTTTTTCGGGGGTGACTAAGTGGGCTAATACTTCATAAAATGGCTTCGATACGAAATTTGCTATGTCATTATCTCTATTAACCACCAAGCCAAGTATGGGTGTTTGTACTCGTCCCACAGAAAGTACGTTACCAAACCCAGCTTTTTGCCCTGCTAAAGTATAAGCGCGGGTTAAATTCATACCAAACAACCAATCAGCACGAGAGCGCGCTAAGGCTGAAACGCTCAACGGAATAAACTCACGGTTAGATCGCATAGTCGTTAATGCTTTTTTTACTGCAGCTAAGTTTAAATCACTAATTAATAAGCGTTGAATATGCTGCTTTTTAGTTTTACTTATTTTGGCTTCTTCAATAACTTGATCGACAAGTAATTGCCCTTCTCTATCGGGATCACCTGCATGCACTAGTGCTGTAGCCTGTTTGATTAGCTTTTTTAACACAGTAAGTTGCTTGCGAGTTTTAGTTTTTGCTTTTAATTGCCACTGCTCAGGAATGATAGGTAGGTGCTCAAACTGCCACTTTTTAAAGCGCTCATCATAGTCATCGGGCTCGGCTTGCTCGAGCAAATGACCAATACACCAAGATACGCAATCACCATTTGCAACTTCAATGTAGCCATCGTGCTTTTTGTGCGGTTTTGGTAACGCGTCGGCAATAGCACGCCCTAATGACGGCTTTTCGGCAATATAGAGTTTCATAAGCAAGCTCTTTTACTGTTTATATACACAGTAGTTTAGCATATCAATTCACAGCGTGGGATGTTTTTATTAAACCGTACTATTTAACAACTCTGAGGTATTTGGCTGAGGTGGTGACTTTTAGTCAATTTTGACTAAAAGTCACCTGTAATCAATTACACTTAGTTTGCTTAAACCAAGTGTGTTTTTAATAAAATGACTGCTACCTTACATCGATAGGATCAGACTCTTTGGCCTTTCCTTGTAAAATAGATATTTCAACGCGACGATTACGACGGCGATCTTCATTGCTGTCATTTGGCACTAACGGCCGGGTTTCAGCACGCCCTACTACCATCATTCTATTTTTATCAAATCCAACTACTTTTTGCAGCTCACTGGCTACTGCAACTGCACGCTTAGATGAAAGATCCCAGTTATTAATATATAACTCGTTTGAAACCTGAAAATCGTCAGTATGCCCAGACACGGTAATTTCTCCAGGCACATCTTTTAATAGCACGCCAATTTCTTGAATAATGGGTTTAAACTTAGGTTGTAAAAATGCGCTACCCGAAGGGAAAGAGCCATTTTCACGAATACGAATAATTATTTGCTGCCCTAATGATTCAAGCTCTATGGCACCATCAATTATTTGTTTTTCTAATTGCTGAGCGATTTTTTTAACTAAGTCGTTTGTTTGCTGTTGATCGGCCGCTGAAATTGCTTGCTCCGATGCTTGCTCTTTGGAAGTACTACGCGACTCGCCACCACGTTTATCGCCCTGCTGCTCTTGCCTTCCGCCTGCTGAGCTTTCATCACCTGCCTGAAACTCTAACATTTGCTGGGTCATTTCTACCGTTTGCTGTTGAATTGTTTCAATTGGGGTAGGCTCTGGCTTGCCCGGAGTAAACTCCATAGCAATAACTGATGTGCCTTTGGGAATATCTTTAACTTCTATTTTATTTTGTACACCAAATGCAAATTTCATCGAACCGGCAATTTGTTTAAATTTAAGTACATCCATTTCAGAAAACGCAAGCAAGAGCACAAAAAAGCACATTAATAGCGACATTAAATCTGCGAATGTCCCCATCCACGCAGGTAAACCTGGGGGTGGGCACTTGCACTCTTGATCAGACATAGTTAATCCTCAGTGTTTACTTTACGTTTTGATTCAGCAAGATAGTTTTTCAAAATACCTTCTATTACTTTTGGATTTTGACCATCTTGAATACCTAAAACCGCATCTAAAATTAAACGTTGATTCATTGCCTCTTCGTCTTTACGCAGCTCCAATTTTGTTTGAATAGGAATAGCGACTACGTTAGCTAAAAATGCGCCGTATAATGTGGTTAACAATGCCACCGCCATAGCCGGACCAATTGCTTTAGGATCATCCATATTAGATAACATCGCAACTAAGCCTATTAAGGTGCCTATCATTCCCATTGCTGGGGCTATATCACCCAAAGATTTAAATAAAGTAGCACCCGACTCATGCCGTGCTGTAGTTAATGAAATATCTTTTTGCAGTGTGGCCCGCACTACGTCTGCGTCGTGGCCATCTACTAGCATGTCAACGCCTTTGCGCATAAATGGATTCGGTATTTCTGCCTCTTCAAGTGCTAAAAACCCGCCTTTACGTGCTGAATCTGCAAGTTCAACTGCTTTTTCGATTAACTCTTCTGGCGACTCAAGCTTAAACATAAACGCTTTGGTAACCACCTTACCTATGCCAAAAAACTGTGACATAGTAAAGTTTGATAAAACGATAAATAATGAACCGCCAAATACGATTACAACAGAGGGCGTGTTGTAAAACATAGCCATTTCACCGCTACTACTCATAAACATGGACATGACAATTAAGCCAATTGCGCCAAGGATCCCAATAATGGTTGCTAAATCCACATTCCCTCCAAAAGTTTTTGCTTTTATATGCAAACGTTTGTTATTAATTGTTTATCGGCAAGATACTGAATTGCTTAAGCCATTTTTTATAGATAAACATAAAAAGCTGGATTAAGCACTATTCTAGATCAACTTGTGTTATCTATCTAATTATCAATTTTTTAAAACATAAAACGTTTATTAACGAAAAAACCATTTCATCCTTTGACCTAGTTTAGCATTCCCCCTAAAATTGACTTCTAAATTTATTATGTAAGTTGAAATAAAGATGGCGACTAAAAAACCTGAAAACTTAAGTTTCGAGCAAGCACTAGAAGAATTAACAACAATCGTTAGTGAAATGGAACAAGGTGATTTATCGCTTGAGCAGTCATTAAAACAGTTTGAGCGTGGCATTGCTTTAGCAGGCGCATCGTCTAGTAAGTTGCAACAAGCTGAGCAAAAGGTGGCTATTTTAATGGGCAAAGATGAGAAGTCTGTATTAACCGACTTTGATAATGATATGGAATAGCCGTGACTATTAAAGAACTTATTACACATGCTCAAACTGATGTAGCCAATACTCTTAACCTTTATTTTGACCAATCGCTTAATACTGACGAGACCATAAAAGCCGCCACCCATTATAGTTTAATGAATGGCGGCAAAAGATTGCGTCCTTTTTTGGTTTACGCAACGGGTAAAATGCTCGGCGCAGATAAACAAGATTTAGACGTACTTGCTGCAGCTATAGAATGTATTCATAGCTACTCGTTAGTTCACGATGACTTACCAGCTATGGATGATGATGAATTACGTCGCGGACGCCCAACCTGTCATATCGTGTACGGCGAAGCACACGCAATTTTAGCCGGTGATGCACTGCAAGCTTTAGCATTTGAGTTAATCGCCAAGCATAATTTTAACTGTAGTGCTCAAGCTCAAGTTAAAATGATTGCTGAACTGGCACATGCCTCTGGGTTACAAGGTATGGTGGCAGGCCAAGGGCTTGATATTGCAGCTACTGATAAAGTAATAACCGTGGCTGAACTTGAGCGTATTCATAAGTTAAAAACCGGTGCGCTAATAAGCTGTGCAATTACACTGGGGGCTTTGTGCTCGAACAATGTTAGTCAAAACACGTTAGAAAATTTAGCCACTTTTGGCTATGCCATAGGGCTTGCATTTCAAGTACATGACGATATTTTAGACGTAGAAGGCGATACCGTTACTTTAGGTAAGCCTCAAGGGTCAGATATCGCTGCGAATAAAGCGACATATCCCGCTTTATTAGGTATGCTAGGCGCTAAAGAAAAAGCGCAAAACTTAATACAACAAGCCCATGCAGCGTTAGCAAATATAGACGCCGATACCAGTGCTTTAGCGTCACTAGCTAACTATTTAATTGAACGTGACCACTAAACACGGCTTAAATGTATTGCAACTTAGCACTAAAATTATTACTGAACATCAAATAACTCAAACAACGCGTTTGCACAGTTAGTTGATGTTAGCGAAGGACATATATAAAACCATGACACTTGATAGCAGCAAGTATCCATTACTTAATTTGGTTAACGAACCAGCCCACTTGCGAGACTTAGCACAAGATAAGCTTCCTGCATTTAGCCATGAGTTGCGTGACTACTTACTCAACTCGGTATCGCAAAGTAGCGGGCATTTAGCGTCTGGTTTAGGTACCGTAGAGCTCACTGTGGCACTACATTATGTGTATAACACCCCAGATGATCGCCTTGTATGGGATGTAGGCCATCAAGCTTACCCACACAAAATACTCACCGGGCGTCGCGATTTAATGCACACCATTCGTAAAAAAGATGGCTTGCACCCTTTCCCATTTCGCGAAGAAAGCCAATACGATACGTTTAGTGTGGGCCATTCTAGTACCTCTATTTCAGCTGCGTTGGGCATGTCTATTGCTGCGCAAAAAGAAGGTAAAGGACGCAAAACGGTTGCCGTTATAGGCGATGGTGCTATTACAGCAGGCATGGCGTTTGAAGCCATGAACCACTTAGGTGATGTAAAATCAGATATGTTGATCATTTTAAATGACAACGAAATGTCGATTTCTGAAAACGTTGGCGCGTTAACAAATCACTTTGCCCGTATTTTATCGGGTAGCTTTTATACTAACATTCGCGAAGGTAGTAAAAAACTACTCTCGGGTGTGCCACCAGTTAAGCAACTTGCCAGTAAAATGGAAGAGCATATTAAAGGGATGATGATCCCTGGTACCTTCTTTGAAGAATTAGGCCTAAATTATATTGGCCCAATTGATGGCCATGATGTAAACATGTTAGTAGATACGCTGCGTAATATGCGTAACTTAAAAGGCCCGCAATTACTGCATATAAAAACCCAAAAAGGCAAAGGGTATAAACCCGCTGAAGCCGACCCTATTGGCTATCACGGCGTACCTAAGTTTGATCCTAATACATCAAGTTTACCTAAATCAAAACCCGGTGCGGCTACATTTTCTAATGTATTTGGCGACTGGTTATGCGACATAGCAAAGCAAGACAGCAAGCTTATGGCGATAACACCGGCTATGCGCGAAGGCTCTGGCATGGTGCGTTTTTCAAAAGAGCATCCTGATCAGTATTTTGATGTTGCGATTGCCGAGCAGCACGCTGTAACCCTAGCCGCTGGTTTTGCTTGTGAAGGCTTAAAACCCGTTGTCGCAATTTACTCAAGCTTTTTACAACGTGCGTACGATCAGCTAATTCACGATGTAGCGCTGCAAAACTTACCTGTGTTATTCGCTATTGACCGTGCTGGTATTGTTGGCGCAGACGGCGAAACACATCAAGGTGCGTACGATTTAAGCTTTATGCGCTGCATTCCAAATATGGTCATTATGGCGCCAAGCGATACAAATGAGTGTCGCCACATGTTATATACTGGTTATCAAGCAAATTGTCCTGTTGCTGTGCGTTATCCGCGTGGTAGTGCTGGTACGGCAGAAATTGCAACTAATATGCAATTACTTGAAATTGGTAAAGCCGATGTTGTTAAGCAAGGTGCTAAAGTGGCTATATTGTCATTTGGTACATTACTTGAAAACGCGCAACTAGCAGCTGATGAACTCAATGCGACTTTAGTTAATATGCGCTTTATTAAACCGCTTGATACTGCGTTACTCAATGAGTTAATAAACAGCCACGATGTAATAGTAACGCTTGAAGACAATGCAATTTCTGGCGGTGCTGGCTCTGCGGTTAATGAGTATTTAGCAACGCAAAAAGCACAGGTTAGCATTCTTAACTTGGGTATCCCTGATGAATTTATTAAGCACGGTACACAAGACGAAATGCACGACGAAATGGGCTTAGGCGAGCAAGGAATATTAACTGCTATCAAAGCGTTTATTAATTAACCCCCTACTCATTTAAAGCATATTAAAAAAGGAGCCTAGGCTCCTTTTTTAATATCTAAATATTAGTTACTTATCGCATCCATACTTTAATATCAGCTAAACCATTGGCTTGTAGCAAGCCTATTTGCTGTTCAACATTAGGGTTTTGCTCAAACTCAAACGCATCTAACTGCTCATCAAAGGTAATATTAGCGACCCCATCGCCACCGCGTTTTTTAACTTGATGCAGTGCAATATCAGCTAAATTAATCGAGGTTTCCCAGCTAATAACTTGGCCACCTAATAATGGTAGCGGATAAAACGACCAACCAATTGAGGCCGAAATATGAGTGCTTTTACCATTTGGCAATTGAAATCCATGTTCGGCAATTCCTTGGCAAAGATCCGACACATAGCTGTCAATTAAGTTACATTTAAAGTCACGTAATAAAAGTAAAAATTCATCGCCGCTCCAACGTGCCACATAATCTGAGCCCTGAGTACGCGAATTAAGTAATACCGCCATTTGCTGCAAACAACTATCTCCGGCAATTGGCCCATACGCATCGTTAATACGGCTAAAATTATCTAAGTTTATAATTAATAATACTAGCGACTTGCCCTGCGCTTGCAGTGACTGTGAGTTACGCTGAAAATGTTCAATATCTTTAGGTAGTTGGTCGAACAAAAAGCGGCGGCTACGTAACCCTGTAAGCTCATCTGAATGGCTCACCAGCTTAAGCTGTGAGTTAACCTTATTAAGCTTATCGTTTGCTTGGCGAAGCTCTAAGGTACGATCAGTGATCAACCCTTCTAACACTTCTTGTTTACGGCGCTCTTGCGCTCTAAATACCCAAAACACTAAATAAAACAATAAAACGAAACCACTTGTGATCAGTAATCTAAAGTAAATTGTTTCATCAAAACGCTCAGGTACTACAAAAGCGTAATCAACAGATTGGGCTATGTTCCAATCCTCGCCTTGGCGTTTTGTTTCTAACTGAAACAAAAATGCACCGGCTGGAAGGTTGGTATAAATAGCTTCGCGGCGAGTATTAGCGTATCGCCAGTCAGTATCTAAACCATTTAATTTATATCTAAACTCAATACTATTTGGCGCGTAATAATCTATAGCTGTGTATTTTAAAGTAACATCGCGCTCGTCTATTTTTAATCGCGGTTTATTACCTAATGCAGCTGTGGTTAAACTACGTAATGGTGTAGTTAATGTTTCTATTTTAGGTTTTAAACCACGTAAACCAAACAGCTCAACGCTTTTAGGTATTTCAACTACACCTTGTAAACTGGGATACCAAATGGAGTTATCCATATCAACAACCGCGTCATGCCCTAAGCCATTACAACATTGGCTGGCTTTACCATCGAGTTGGCGATCGAACGAGGAAATAACCTCTTCAACTTTTAAGCTTTGGATCTGCGTTTTAAATTGATCTACCGGCATCCGATAAACACCTTTCATGGTGCTTACCCATATTCTTTTTAATTTTTCATCGTACTTTAAGCTAAAAATAGAACCATAGGGTAAGCCATTTGCCGCATCTAATTGCTGCCATTGTCCTTGTCCACTACGATAAAACAAACCATCGTTTAACGAGCCAACTAATATTCCAACTCCATCTATATGCAAAATACTGGTTACATAAGCACTTTCTAAGGTAGTTTGGTCGCCTATTTTTTCTATTCCTCGGTCAGTAAAGTAATACGCGCCTTTACTAGTACCGATAATGCCAAAGTTTGGTGCATCTAATACAAAAGTAATAAACTTACTGCCTAAAAATGCATTATAAGCAAAGGGCCTTAAACCACTATAATTGAGTCGATACAAACCTCGGCCAGTACCAATCCAAAATCCGCCTCGGGTAGCTGAGCTAATCGCAAATACCGGGTTGTCGTTTAATGCGCGCCCAGGAAAGCTGTAAAGTGTGTCGTCTTCATAAAAGAATAACCCCCGCCCAGTAGCAATATAAAGCCGATCGCCATCAAACTGTAAATCATGCACCGAGGCATGCCCATACTTGCTACTGTTTATTATATTAATAAAGTTTTTATTGGTATCAAAGTAACCAACTCCACTTCTGTTAGCTATCCACAGTTTGTCATCGGGTGATTTACTAATCGCCATTACCGTTTCAGTCATTTTAGAAATTGCCGAGTGACGCTCAATGCGACCTTCGTGTGCCAGCCATAAACCTTCACTAAAACTGGCTAGCCAAACATTATTTTGATCATCGCGAAACATGTCAGCAAACCAAATACTTTGATCTAACTGACTTGGCTCAACCCATTGCCAATCACCTGACTTGCCACGAAATAATAAACGCCCATAAGTAGATACCCATAAGCCACCATTGGTGTCGCTCATAAATTTATAAACTGCAGAGTTATTCACATTAGGCAGTGGGAAAGAACGTAGTTCGTCATCTAAATCTAAAAAATAAGCACCCAACTCAGAGGCTAAATATAAATTACCATTTAAAAAAGAGAGATCGTGCACTATGGTTTGCGCTAAGCTGTCGGGTAATGACACTTTGGCAGTAAGCTCTAAACGTAATTTAGAAAAGTCGGCAGCGCTTTTTGTCAGGCGCAGTAAATGTCTGTCGTTTACTAACCAAATACCTTCAGGTGCGAGCGCCATTTTGCTCACAGAGCCAACTATTTGAGTAATAACAGTGGGATTAACTATGGGTGATGGCTCATTAGTTTGATCGCGTAAATCAACCAAACTACGATCAACATAATACAGGCCATTAGCGGCTATCCAAATACCGCCTTTAGAGTCCTCTAAAATATCTCTAACCGGGCCTTTAATATTAAACTCTTGTGCACTAAGTGTTGCAGGGTCAATAACCACTAACCCATTTTTGGTGCCGATCCACAAAAAGCCTTGGCCATCTATTAGTAATTTATTAATACCATTACTTGGTAAAAAAAGACTATTTTGCGTGTTGTAGTTGGTAAAAGTATTGCCGTCAAAACGACTTAAACCAAATTGAGTTCCCAGCCACATATAACCTTGCTGGTCTTGCACAACACTTTTGAGTGATTGCGAGGGGAGTCCATCTTTAATATTCCATTGTTTAACTACGTAATCAGTAATTGAGGCCCAACTTGGCATAGCACAGGTTAGTAGTACAAAAACTAGTAAAAATCGCATCATATTGCTGCCACCTAGCTAAACAATCAAATAATAAACTAAAAGGGTAGTAAACCTACTTTTATCAGCGCTTGCAAACAAATAAGTGAAAATATACCTGCAAGTACGTCATCAATCATAATTCCAAATCCACCATGGGCACGCTTGTCGAGCACACGGATAGGGCCTGGTTTGACTATATCAAAAAAACGAAACAGTAAAAAACCAACCAATAATGTTTGCCAGCTCAGTGCGGCACCAATCATAGTGATGTAATAGCCTGCCACTTCATCCCATACAATCGCGGGGTGATCGTGTACCCCTAAATCATCAGCGGTTTTGCCACAAGCCCAAATACCAAAAACACTGATCACTACAGCAAATACTATTTGTAACCACAACGGGTAGTGCATGGTTATAAAAATAAAAGGTAAAGCAGCCAAAGTACCAAATGTGCCTGGGGCTATAGGTGCAAGCCCAGTACCAAAACCTAAACCAAAAAACTGATGTGGACGCTTTAGGTTAAATAAACGCTTGTTGTTCAACTTAAATCCTTAGAAAAGTGCTCAAAACCTTGGTGCTTAAAAGTAAATTTTTCGCCTTTATGTAACAGGTCAATTTGCCCTTCGCCACTTTTTATTTGGCCAATACAAATTGCCTCTACGCCATATTGACGCAGTTTTACATCAAGCATACTTTTATTGCTATCAGGCACGGTATAAAGCAGTTCATAGTCGTCGCCGTAATTTAGTATAAACGGTAATTGTTGTTCAAAATCAAGGCTAGCTTTCATTGCATCCGAGGTGGGTATGCTTTCAATATTAACCGTTGCGCTAACCTGCGACATATTTAGTATATGGCCTAAATCGGCTAGTAAACCATCTGAAATATCAATAGCAGAAGACGCAAGCCCACGTAATACCTGCCCTGCAGCCACTCTAGGTGTAGGGAAGTTAAGGCGCTTTTTAATATGTTTTAGATGCTCAGGTTCAATCGTTAAGCCTTGCTTGCGAGACTCTATTGCAAGCCCCGCATCTCCTAACGGCCCAGTTACAAAAATCCAGTCACCTACTTTTGCGCCATTTCGGCATAATGCAGTGCCTTCGGGTACTGTACCTTTTGCACAAATAGTAATACTCAAAGGTCCTTGAGTCGTGTCGCCACCAATTATTTGTACATTAAAATATTCGGCAATTTCATGCATGCCGTCAGTCAATTCTTCAATCCATTGCTGATCAATACTCGGAAGTGTTAAAGCGATAGAAACCCATGTAGGCTCTGCCCCCATTGCCGCTAAATCACTTAAATTTACAGCCAATGCTCTGTGCCCGAGTGCGCGAGGTTCAATGTCATCAAAAAAATGCACACCAGCAACGAGTGTATCGGTTGTTATAGCAAGCTGACAATTTTGCGGCACAGTAACTAATGCGCAGTCATCTCCAATCCCTAAATTAACATCGCGGCGAGTAATACCACGGCCTTTAAAATAACGATTAATTAATTCAAATTCCTTCATACACAAAAAAGCCGACCTATGCCGGCTCTCCTTTTTAACGGTAATTTATACCAGCCAGTTTTGATAAAATAATTATCAAAAACCTGACTAAATATTACTTACGTAAATGCTTAACTGCTTTATCAAGTACACCGTTTACAAATTTATGGCTATCTTCAGCGCCAAACATTTTAGCTAATTCAATGCTTTCGTTGATAGCCACTTTGTATGGAACATCTTCACGAAATTTTAGCTCATAGCTGCTTAAACGTAATATTGCGCGTTCAACCATATCTAACTCATCGAATGGACGGGTTAAATGCGGTGATACAGCCTCGTCTAGTTGCTTATAATTTACCGCAACGCCACTGGCTAAATCTTTAAAATATTCAACATCAATTTTAGTCACGTCGTTTTCGATCAACATTTGTTGTTCGATATCGGCAATTGCATTGCCACTTAATTGCCAAGAATAAATGGCCTGAAGTGCTAATATACGTGCTTTACGTCTTGCTGCTGGTTTCACAAAAATTCCTTAAACTTAAATTTTATCTAACACATTAACCATTTCAAGCGCGCCTAAAGCAGCTTCGCCGCCTTTATTGCCCATTTTGGTGCCAGCACGCTCAATTGCTTGTTCAATGCTTTCTGTGGTTAATACGCCAAATGCAACCGGTATATCATACTCAAGTGATACTTGCGCAAGACCTTTGTTTGATTCGCCAGCAACTAGGTCAAAGTGTGGAGTACCACCTCTGATCACTACGCCTAATGCGATGATTGCATCATACTGTTTTTTTGCCGCAATACGTTTCGCTGCTAAAGGTAATTCAACCGCGCCAGGTACATAAACTACGGTAATATCGTCATCCGATACACCACCTGTGCGTTTTAATTCATCAATAGCGCCTGCTAATAAGCTACTACCAATAAAGTCATTAAAGCGAGAAATGACAATGGCAAATTTTTTGCCCGGAGCGTACTTACTACCTTCAATAATTTTCATTTGATAACCTTAAAAATAAGTTTGAGCGATTTCGATTGCGCAAAAATTGCAGCGCATCATACCATAAAAATAAAATAATAGCCTAGCGTCTAATTACTGCGGCTCTATGTAGTCAACAACTTCTAAATGAAACCCTGAAAGTGCATGATACTTTTTAGGGCGACTCATTAAGCGCATTTGTTTAATGCCTAAATCGGCTAATATTTGTGAACCCACGCCTACAGTACGAGACGTACCTGTAAATTTATTCGGTGTTACATCTTCACCCGAATCTTCGGCTGCAAACGCCTTTACGGTTGCCTCAAGCTCTGCGGTACTTTCTTGTTTGCCTAAAATAACTAATACACCATTGTGCTTAGCTATATAAGCCATTGCGTCAGACACGCCCCAGCTACGCTCAGAGTTTCTATCTGAGAGTAAAATATCGTTAAAGGTGCTTTGTAAATGCACTCGCACTACGGTTGGCGCTTGTTGTTTTATTTCGCCTTTTACTAATGCGTAATGTAGCTGTCCGTCAATGGTGTCTTTGTAGGTTACTAAATCAAACTCACCGTGCTCGGTAGGTAACTTACACTTTGCCACTTGCTCTATTGTGGTTTCGTTTAAGTTACGGTATTCAATTAAATCAGCTATGGTGCCAATTTTAATATCGTGCTGTTTAGAAAACACTTCTAAGTCAGGACGGCGCGCCATAGTGCCATCTGCATTGAGTATTTCAACAATAACCGATGAAGGCTCAAGCCCTGCTAAACGGGCTAAGTCGCAGCCTGCTTCAGTGTGCCCTGCACGCGTTAAAACACCGCCAGGTTGTGCCATTATAGGAAAAATATGCCCAGGCTGTACTATATCGCTAGGCACTGCGCCTTTAGCTATAGCGGCCTGTACTGTACGTGCTCTATCTGCTGCCGAAATACCTGTAGTAACGCCTTTTGAAGCTTCTATCGACATTGTAAAATTAGTTGAAAACGCAGCACCGTTATTTTTTACCATAAGCGGTAAATCAAGTTGCTCGCATCGCTGTTGCGTCATAGTTAAACAAATTAAACCACGGCCATGCGTGGCCATAAAGTTAATAGCTTCTGCACTAATATGCTCGGCGGCAATAATTAAATCGCCTTCATTTTCCCGGTCTTCATCGTCCATTAAAATAACCATTTTACCGGCTTTAATGTCTGCGATAATTTCTTCTGCGCTGTGTAAGTTCATAATTCACTCTTATTAGTTGTTAGTTGCGTTACTTAATAAAGCCCGCTTTTGCGAGTAAGCTCATTGAAATATCAGCGCCCGTAGGCTGCTCTGCGCCTTTTATAAGCCGCTCTAAATAACGCGCAATTTGGTCGACTTCCAAATTAACTTGGGTGCCCACTTTAAAATTAGCTATCGTTGTTTGCTCGCTAGTATGGGGCACAATCGTTAATTTAAATTTATTACCTTCTACTGCGTTCACTGTTAGGCTAATACCATCAATACATACAGAACCTTTATACGGTATGTATTTCATTAGGTTTTCATCTGTGGTTAGCCAATATTCTGTAGCACGTGCATTTGGCGTAATGGCGGTAATTGTAGCAATGCCATCAACATGGCCAGACACTAAATGCCCACCTAAACGCGAAACCGGTTGCATGGCTTTTTCAAGATTAACTGTTTGCCCTAATGTGTAATGAGCAAAACCAGTTAAATCTATCGTTTCATTCGATAAGTCGGCACTAAAACCATCGGCATGTTTATCAACAACAGTTAAACACACACCATTAGTGGCAATACTATCTCCTAACTTAACATCACTCATATCAAGGTCAGGGCTTTGTACACGAATAGCTAAATCGCCTTGTTTTTTTTGTAATAAAGCAATTTTGCCTGTGGCTTCTATTATCCCAGTAAACATAGCATTACTCTTTTGTATCAAGTGGTTTTAATGAGCTTTTTACTGCGCTAATACGTAAATCATCACCTATACGCGTACACTCATTAAAAGTTAAATCAATCGTATTTTGCATACTGATCAACTCAGGAAAATTAACTAAACTCTTGCCATCACACCCAATTAATTTAGGCGCTAGATAAAAAATAAATTCATCTATTAAATCCAGTTCAACCATTTTACCCGCAAGGGTTGCTCCAGCCTCTAGCCACACAGTATTAAATTGCAGCTTTGCGAGCTTTTTTAAAACCGCGGTTAAATCAACTTTTGAATTACTAGCAGTTACTACTATATGCTTTACAAAATGCGGCCAATGTTGCGATTTATCAACCTTGGTAGTAAAAATTATTATTTCACTTTCAATAGCAAATAAAGCAAGATTTGGGGTTAAACGATTTTGCGAGTCAATAATAACACGCACAGGTTGGCGAAGCGGTAACTGTGTAGGTAATGCCTGCGGTAATTCATTTTTACGCACATTTAATTTAGCGTCATCTACTAATACTGTGTCGGCACCGGTTAAAATAGCGCAACTTTGTGCACGATATAACTGTACGTCTTGGCGTGCTGCTGCGCCTGTTATCCACTTACTTTGGCCATTATTAAGCGCCGTTTTACCATCAATACTGGCGGCCATTTTACACGTTACATAGGGCAGGCCATGCTCCATGCGTTTAAAAAAGCCTAAATTAAGCGCCCTAGCCTGTGCTTCAAGTAACCCATACGCAACCTCAATACCAGCGTCGCTAAGTATTTTCAGCCCCTTACCAGCCACTTGTGGATTACTATCGACCATGGCGGCAATTACTTTTACTACACCGGCGGCTTTTAAACCTTCTGCGCACGGTGGTGTACGACCATAATGGCTACATGGCTCAAGCGTAACATAAGCAGTTGCGCCTTTTGCTTTACTGCCAGCCATAGCAAGTGCATTTACTTCTGCATGCCCTTGTCCGGCAAGCTGATGAAATCCCTCGCCTACTATTTCATTGTTTTTAACTAATACACAACCTACGTTTGGATTAGGCGTGGTAGTAAACCGGCCTTTTTTAGCCAGTTCTATAGCACGTGCCATATACATTTCGTCATCTTGGTTAAAAACACAGTCGCTTTGCATACTTACTCCCCTAAACGGGCAATTTCTTCGCCAAATTCGCGAATATCTTCAAACGAGCGATACACCGAGGCAAAGCGCACATAAGCTACTTTATCGAGCTTTTTAAGCGCTTCCATAATGCACTCTCCCACTAAATGGCTCGAAACCTCTCGCTCGCCGGTTGCGCGTAATTGCGACTTTATTATATTAACTACTTCTTCTACTTGTTCGGTACTTACGGGGCGTTTTTCCAGTGCGCGGTTTAAACCATTTAACAATTTATCTTCGTTAAAGGGTTCGCGGCTGCCATCTTGTTTTATTACCCGTGGCATAACCAGTTCTGCGCCCTCAAACGTAGTAAAACGCTCATGGCAGTCATTGCATTCACGACGACGACGCACTTGGTGACCACCGCCAACCAGGCGAGAGTCAATAACTTTGGTATCTTTTGCGGTACAAAATGGGCAATGCATAGCTAGGTACTTCCGTTTTAAAAAACAAAAAAGGCCGCTTTAAAGCGGCCTTTATCTTAGCAAAAAACTAAGCGATTGTGATCTAAATTACTGTTTTACTTTTATTAAGCGTAAACAGGTAGTTTTGCACAAATTGCTTTTACTTTTTCTCTTACTTGCGCCTGTACTGATTCATCATTGATGTTATCTAGTACGTCACAGATCCAGCCAGCAAGCTCTTTAGATTCTGCTTCTTTAAAACCACGACGAGTGATTGCAGGTGAACCAATACGTAGGCCAGATGTTACAAACGGTGAACGTGGATCGTTAGGCACTGAGTTTTTGTTAACTGTAATATGAGCGTTACCCAAAGCAGCATCAGCATCTTTACCGGTAATATCTTTATTGATTAAATCAAGTAAGAATAAGTGGTTTTCAGTTTTGTCAGATACAATTTTGTAGCCACGTTCCTGCATAACAGCAACCATAGCTTGTGCATTTTTAACAACTTGTGTTTGATATACTTTAAATTCTGGTTGTAGGGCTTCTTTAAATGCCACAGCTTTAGCAGCAATAACATGACATAAAGGACCGCCTTGGCCACCAGGGAAAACAGCACTGTTAAGCTTTTTGTAAATAGCTTCGTCGCCACATGCCGAAATAATTAAACCACCACGAGGGCCTGCTAAGGTTTTATGTGTAGTTGTAGTAACAACATGTGCGTGAGGAACTGGGCTTGGGTAAATACCCGCCGCAATTAAACCAGCAACGTGCGCCATATCTACAAAAAAGTAAGCGCCAATTTTATCAGCAATTTCACGTAATTTAGCCCAATCAACAATACCTGAGTATGCTGAGAAGCCACCAATAATCATTTTTGGTTTGTGCTCAAGCGCTAGCGCTTCAACCTGTGCGTAATCAATTTCGCCTGTAGTTTCATCTAGGCCATACTGAATTGCATTATAAAGCTTACCTGAAAAGTTTACGTGTGAACCATGCGTTAAATGGCCGCCATGAGCTAAGCTCATACCTAGTACGGTATCACCGGCGTTTAACAATGCTAAAAAAACGGCCGCATTTGCTTGCGAACCAGCATGTGGTTGTACGTTTGCATAGTCAGAACCAAATAGTTCGTTAGCACGGTCAATCGCTAATTGCTCAACAACGTCTACATGCTCACAACCGCCATAGTAACGTTTGCCCGGATAACCTTCTGCGTATTTATTAGTTAACTGTGAACCCTGTGCTTCTAGTACGCGTGGGCTACAGTAGTTTTCAGAAGCGATTAATTCAATGTGATCTTCTTGGCGCGCAGTTTCTTTTGCAATTGCGTCAAATAACTCTGGGTCAAAATCTGAAATATTCATGCTACGTTCTAACATTGGGGTCTCCTGGGGCAAGGTGTATGGTATTTTTTAGAGGCTTTATTGTACGCTTAAAACGACTATTTGCCTACGCTCTTAAGTTGAGGATATTTAAACAGGGATTGAATTTATTTCACAGGCTTTTTAAGATGATATTTTTTAATCATTACATAATAAATTAAAATATATATTAATTACTATATTTACATAGCTAATGAAAGTATTAACACCCACACTAAAATATACCTATAAAAAAAGCGACCAAGGCCGCTTTAATTAGATCTTACTTTTAACTTAATTTTTTAAGTATTTCAGTACGTAAGGCATCATAATCAGCATTTATATCATTAGCTAAACATGGCTTGGCTAATGCATCTGCAAGTGGCTTTGGCATAGCTAGTTCAATGTTTAAAATACCTTCAACACTGTCTTTAAATTTAGCTGGATGAGCCGTTGCTAAAAAGATTCCGGCAGCGCCAGGAGCGCGATTTTCAACAAGTCCTTGGTATGCAATAGCGGTATGCGGCTCAGCAACATAACCTGTTTGTTGAATATTTTTCATCACTGTTTGCGTATCTTGCTCGTTTACGCTAGTTGAATAAAAATTATCGTAGCTAAACCAATTGTTGTCGAGCATAGATTGCACTCGTGGCCAGTTATTTGGCTTGCTTACATCCATTGCATTTGAAAGTGATTCAAGTGTCGCGTTTGGCGTCCAGTTTTTATCCAGCATAAAGCGCGGTACTGTATCGTTTTGATTAGTAGTTGCACTAAGTTTGCCAACAGGCAAACCAATAACAGCACCTATCATTGCCGCGCACACATTACCAAAGTTACCACTTGGAACCGAAATATGCGCAGTAGCCCGTTTTGCTTTTGGTAATTGTGCAATTGCCTCAAAGTAATAACAAACTTGTGCCACTAAGCGACTAATATTAATAGAGTTAGCAGAGTTAAGCCCCAGTGTAGATTTAACTTCTTCATCTAAAAAGGCATTTTTAACTAACTCTTGGCAATCATCAAAGCTGCCTTCAACCGCATAACAATGAATGTTGCCACCCAATGTAGTAAAGAGCTTTTGCTGCGCCAGTGAAATTTTGCCTTTAGGGTATAAAATTACCACGTCGATATTAGGCTTATTATAAAACGCATGTGCAACCGCCGCGCCAGTATCGCCCGACGTTGCAGTTAAAATAGTCACTTTATCGCCTTGATTAAACTGCGCTAAACACTCTGCCATAAAGCGCGCACCAAAATCTTTAAACGCTAAGGTAGGCCCATGAAACAATTCTAAGCAATAAGTGTTCTCTGCCACTTCCACCAGCTTAACCGGAAAGTTAAATGCATTTTTAACTATATGTGCAACGGTATCTGCTGGTAATTCATCGCCAATTAAATGCGAGAGTATTTTACTACTACGGGTTACAAAATCCATATCAAGTAGTGCATCAACATCCGTTAGTGGTGTTAATGACTCGGGAAAAAATACCCCTTGATTACGCCCTAAACCCGTTTTTACTGCCTCAACAAACGACACTTGTTGCGAACTATCTTTTAAATTATGTAATTGCATAACTACTATCCTATAAAACTGTTAATTGACGTGTGCCGTCGTTATCTAATTTACAAATATGGCAAAAACCTTGCTCGTTTATGTAGTTACTTTCAAGCCACTGCGCGCACTGCTGTGCAGCTTTTAATGTTTTACACACAGTAAATAATGTTGGCCCTGCACCAGAAATACTAACAATTTCGGCGCCTAGCGCTGGCAAACTCGCTTTTGCTTCACTAAAACCTGTTATAAGTGGCGCACGGTATGGCTCGGCTATATGGTCTTGCATAATACTTAATGCATCATCAAAGCGATGCATTAACAATAAACTACTAAAGGCAGATAAACGCTGCGCAAATTCTACACCTGCGTGCATGCTCAACTCTTTTGGTAAAACTGAGCGTGCTTTTGCTGTATTAAGTGAAAAACCAGGAAACGCAGCAACGTAATACCAGTTTTCATCGACTGGTAAAGCAATTGATTTATTAGGAATTAAATCGCCAGTTAGCTGCAGGCCACCTAAATAACATGGCGTGATGTTATCGTAATGACGACCACCACTAACAACTGCCTCAAAGTCGGCCATTAACTCAATAAGTTCAACTTGGCTAAGCTTGGTTCCGGCAAATTTATCTAGGGCAGCAAAGGTTGCTACCACCGAACACGCACTTGATCCTAACCCTGAACCTATGGGCAAGTTCTTTTTCAGCTCCAACTTTACACTTGGCATATTAGGCGCTACATGCGCTCTAAAATGCACTAAACATTGATACGCTAAGTTTTCACTGGCATCACTTGGTAGCTTATGCGCGTATTCGCCAGAGCAAATAAACTCATCGCTCGATGCGGCACTAACAACGGCTACATCGCCTAATAAACTGCCGTCAATAGGTGCAAGAGCTGCGCCTAATGCGTCAAAACCAACGGCAAAATTACCAATAGATGCGGGAGCATATACTTCAATCATTGTTTGCTCCTAGCGCGATAACGTTTTTAAAATATCAGCAAATACACCAGCGGCTGTTACTGCCGAGCCTGCGCCATAGCCTCGTATAACAAATGGGCGTGGCTGATAATACTGACTTAAAATTGCTAATGCGTTTTCGCCATCACGAATATCGTAAAGTGCATGCTTTGCATCAACGGCTTCTATACCTACCTTACAGTGACCTTGCTTAATTGTGCCTACGTAACGCAGTACTTTACCCTCTGCGGCAGCACTTGCTATTCGGTCGTTAAAACCTGCGTTTAGGCTAGGGAGCTTTTCCATAAACGTATTTACATCATCGCCTTGTGCAAAACCGTGCGGTAATACCGACTCTACTTCAATGTCGCTTAGCTCTAGTGGCATGCCAGATTCGCGGGCAATAATTAATAGTTTTCGTGCTACGTCTGTCCCCGATAAGTCATCACGCGGATCAGGTTCAGTAAAGCCACTTTCTTTAGCTTTAATTGTTGCCTCAGACAGTGACAAGCCATCTTGCAGCGCACCAAACATGTACGATAGCGAGCCTGATAAAATACCGCTAAATTCTAGTAACTCGTCTCCTGCACCAAATAACGATTTTAAGTTATCAAGTACCGGTAAACCGGCTCCTACATTGGTTTCGTATAAAAACTTACGGCCATTTTTTTGCGTTGCTGCAATTAAGTCTTGATAGTAAGCATACGAGCTTGTATTGGCCTTTTTATTTGCGGCTACGACATGGAAACCGGCATTTAAAAAGTCTACGTATTGCGCCGATAACGCATCTGACGAAGTACAATCAACTAATACTGGGTTTATTAAATGATTTTGCTGTACAAATTGTTCAACTAGTTTTAAATCAAAAGCCTGCTCTGATGCGCCAAGCTTTTGCTGCCAGTCATCAAAGGCAATACCTTCACTGTCTAAGTGTAGCTGGCGAGAGTTAGCAACCCCATAAAGCTTAAGTTTAATATTGCGTTTTTCAAGCCAAGCTTGTTGACGCTCTAATTGCTCAATAAGCTCTTGACCTACTAAACCACACCCTAATAAAAACACGTCAATTGATGGAATATGGGTAAAGAAATTCTCATGACAAACCTTTACAGCGCCATTACAACGTTCACCATCGATCACGGCCGAAATAGAACTTTCGGTAGAGTCTTGGGCTATAGCTACAATATTTACTTGTGCTTGAGCAAGTGATGCAAAAAACTTAGCCGCTAAACCTTTGTGCGCACGCATATTATCGCCCACCAAAGTAACAATAGCTAAGTTACGCTTTACTTGTATTGGTTCAATTAATCCTGCTTGAGACTCTAATTTAAATGCGGTTTGCAGCGCTTCAAGTGCCAGCGCTAAATCGACCTCATGAACACAAAAACTAATACTGAACTCACACGATGACTGGGTAATTAAAACAATCGACACATTATCAAGGGCAAGGGCATTAAATACTTTAGATGCCATCCCTACTTTACCTTTCATGCCCGGGCCCGACACGGTAAGCATTGCTAAATCTTGTAAACTTGATAGTGCTTTTACTGGCTCAGATGAAACGCTCTCGTTACTAATAAGTGAGCCTTGTGCATTGGGGTTACGCGTGTT
The DNA here is from genome assembly GCF_015864415.1 of Pseudoalteromonas sp. SCQQ13. Taxonomy (NCBI): domain Bacteria; kingdom Pseudomonadati; phylum Pseudomonadota; class Gammaproteobacteria; order Alteromonadales; family Pseudoalteromonadaceae; genus Pseudoalteromonas; species Pseudoalteromonas sp. SCQQ13. Next base: position 24,530 of record NZ_JADYXG010000022.1, read on the forward strand.
TTTAATTTCGCACGGTACACCCGCTTTAGCGCAGGGTAAAATTGTTTTAGGGTGTAATACTTTTGCACCAAAGTAAGAAAGCTCCATCGCTTCTTTATAAGATAAAAAATCAACTTTAGTGGCGGTTTTTATATAACGCGGATCGGCACTGTAAACACCATCTACATCAGTCCAAATTTGGCAAACATCGGCTTCTAAACAAGCTGCCGCAATTGCCGCAGAATAATCTGAGCCATTTCGGCCCAAAGTGGTTAGTTCGCCTTGCTCATTACTGGCAGTAAAACCGGGCATAATATAAATAGTTGCTGGTTGTTCTTTTAATACGGCTTGAAAGCGCACTTTACTGGCAACTAAGTCTGCCTCTGCATCTATGTAACCACCGGTTGATACTATGCAATTGGTCGCTTCAAGGTACTGCGCGTTTAAATCACCGAGTAAGCATTGCATTAACGACACACTAACGCGCTCACCAAAGCTAATAATAAAAGCACGTACTTGCTCAGGGCAGCATTTAATCAGTGATACACCATCAAGTTTATTTTTAAGCTCGGTAAAATTTGGCCAGTTTTCAATTTCACCATAGCCTTGCTCTACTGCTTTTTTTAACTCGTCACATCGATTTACCAGTGCTTGCCACAAGTGACTAAAGTCTTCACCCTGCTCAGCCGCTGAGGCTAATGCAACTAATGAATCTGTCATGCCACCGGGGGCTGAAAGCACTAATAACATTTCATCTTTTAATTGTGCTTTTGCCAGCACGGCAACCATCTCTAAACAAGCAAAGTCGGCAAGCGATGATCCGCCAAATTTTAAAACGCGCATTTTTTATGTTTCCTCATTCCATAAAACGAAAAAAGGCCTGGGTTCTAAGTGAACACAGGCCTTTAAATTTGTTGCACCGACCTATGCCACTATCCAGTTAGGATGATGGTTGTAATAATAATGGTCGCTGCAAGACTAAATGTTTTCATAGCTTAAGACTGCCTTAACACAGGCTATACTGTCAACCCTCATTAAGAAGATAAAACAGTCTTTTTTTTCATCTTAACTTCTAGTAAATGCCAAATTTATGCAAAATATTATTAAGTATTATTTTGCCAACTGGCTTTTCGATAAACCCTATAACACCTAATTGTGCTACGCGCTGCTGCATTTGCTGTTGAATATCTGCCGAAATGACTAATACAAAACACTCCATTTTTTCTGCTTTAATATGCTCCAACACCTGCACACCATCGAGTATCGGCATAGTTAAATCGAGGCAAACTAAATCAAAATGTTGTTCTTTCAATAACGCTAACGCATCTACTCCATTTATCGCTTGGCGTATATCGGCGGTTATACAGTCATTTAAGCAACGTATCACTTGTTTGCGGGCTACTGCTGAATCGTCACAAACTAAAATAGAAAAGTTCATCATGAAAACCAGTTACTAAGGCGATGCATTAAAGCCAGCATAAAAACAACCTCTCGTTCAGCCAAACTTAAAGCCAAAAAACTTCAAAAATATCGAGCTTCACTATAACTGAATTAATGTAAAATACACTAGGGCGTGTTAATTTTTCAAAATTGAAATTTATTCAACCAAGAGTTATTTATATTTGGCCTAGCCTGCGCATTATCAAACCCAGCATTAAACTATAGTGTAATGCAAAAAGCTAAGCGCTAAATACATATGCGCTTAGTTTTAAACGGCCTGTATAAAAGTGTAGCAACTTATTGCGCAACAAGTGCGCAGCGACAGCAAGCAAGATTACACATACTCAATTATGACTGCGCTCCTTAAAACAACTTGCTATTTTTTAAATATGCCACAATAAAATCAGCCATTTCGAGATACTGATTTTATTGCTATGATTGTGCAAATTTTTCAAATGGATCTGTATTCCTATGTGGTTTAGTAACCTTATATGTTATCGCTTTAAACAAGATGTTTCGTATACACAAGAAGATTTTGACAAAGCATTAGAGCAAGACTTATTTCGTCCATGTACGGGCCAAGAGCTGGCTACATTTGGCTGGACAAAAGCGTTTGGGAAACACGGCGAAACTTTATCGCATTTTTCACAAAAAAGTATTTTAGTTTGCGCTAAGCGCGAAGAAAAAGTATTACCTGCATCGGTTATAAATGAGCTAGTTGCAGAAAAAGTCGACTTAATTGAAGCTGAAGAAAATCGCCCAGTTAAAAAGAAAGAAAAAGACGAATTAAAAGAAAACATTTTACATACACTGCTACCACAAGCATTTAAAAAGTCGAGCTTACAGTTTGCATTTATTGACCAAGAAAACGGCTGGGTTGTGGTTAATAGCGGCAGTTTTAACAAAGCCGAAGAGTTACTCGCACTTTTGCGTAAATCATTAGGCACACTGCCTGTAGTACCTGCATTTGCCAATTACGACCTAGATGTATTTTTAACCGACTGGTTAACTAACTTCAGCACGCCTGAAGGCTTTGCAATTGGCTCAGATGCAGAGCTAGAAGAAGCAGACGATAGTGGCGCGCAAGTTAAGCTTAAAGGCCACGACCTATCGTGCGACGAAGTTAAATCGCACCTTGAAACAGGCAAACGTGTTACTAAGCTTGCACTTGATTGGCAAGAACGCGTTAAGTTTATGCTGCAAAACGACGGCTCTATTAAGCGTTTAAGCTACAGCGATACCTTAAAAGAAGAAAATGCTGATATTCCAAAAGAAGACATGGCAGTAAAACTCGATGCTGACTTTATTTTAGCTTCAGAAGAAATTAAACAGCTACTTGAAGAGCTAACTCAAGGCTTAGGCGATATAGACGACTTAGCTTAAGCGCTAACCCTTGCTAAGTTAAGCCAAAAAAAGCACGATTTAATCGTGCTTTTTTACACTCACTACTTAATTACTATTAGCAAAACATCTCTTTTATATCGTCAACCATAGCGTGATACTCATCGCTGGTGAAAAGCTGCATAGAAGGAATAATTCCTTTGTTAATATAAACCTGTAGCGCGGCCGACTTATCTGACACTTGTAGCGTGCCCTCTAAAATTGCACCAATCCTAATAAAATCAATATAGCTTACCTGCTCAGGGCGATGACTGGCATCAGCCCAGTTTTGCGCCACATCAACAAATTCATCAGGAAACTCCCACGCTTTCATTATAGAGCCACCAATTTTACCACTGAGCTTTTGAATTGCATGGGCTAAAAAGCTAGGATTAGCAAATACCTCAGGATGGCGTTCGGCTTCGGTTAAAATGGGTAATACACCAATATTATAAATTAATGATGCCAAGGTAATCGAATCTCTATTTAAAGAGTTTTGCTTATTATTCTTTAAGTAAAATTCCATTAATGCAATTGAGTGACTCGCTACTATTAACGTTTTTTGCCACGCTTTGCCCATGTAACCTTTAATTAGCTCGTTGTTAGATACAAACAATTGCTCCATTGCCATAGCCGTTGCAATATTTTTAATTTGTCGTAAGCCTATGCGAGTAACTGCTTGATGTAAGTTAGATACCTTAACTGAGCGCCCCATAATTGCACTGTTAGCTACTTTAATCATACGGGCTGTTAGTGCTGGATCATGTGCAATCACATCGGCCATTTGCATCAAGTTTACGTCATTATTATCAGCAGCTTGGCGCACTTTAATTGCTACTTCAGGTAAAGTAGGCAGCACCAAAGTGTCGTTATTTATTCTATCAATCAAAATTGTTAACAATGCATTTTCAGTAGACATAACATCCCTATGATTAGTTATTTATAAGCTAAAACAAGCCTTATATTGTTGTTATTATATGCTTTAGTATTACTTAACTTATAGTTAAAGCTAACAAAACTACATAAATTTATTTTTTATTTACTATTTAACATCAGTTAATTACACCTCTAACGCCTAAAACTTGCTATTTACCACGGTGTTTTGCTTTAATGCAGTCACTATAAGGCAGTATTTTTAAGATAGTAAGCGCCTTAGCGAACTGCATACAAATAATAAATCTTACTTTTAAATAGGCAAAATAATGAATTTAAATAAAATTAGCCAAGCAATTATGCTCTCCGGCATCGTTTTTCTTAGTGCTTGTTCAGAGCAAGCCCCTTCTTCTAGTAATAAAACGGCTGTTAAAACAGAGCAAGTAAAGCCAGTAGGTCCAACACTTATAAATACCGATAAACAACGTTTAGACATTTACACTGACTTTAGCTTACAAACTGATTTATCACATTTAAGTGATAACCAAAAAGCTATGGTGGCAAAGCTTATAGATGCTTCAATAATTATGGATGATTTATTTTGGCAGCAAGCGTTTGGTGAAAATAAAGAGTCATTTTTAGCTAAACTAGCTGATGACAAAGTGCGTAAATTTGCCGACATAAACTACGGTCCATGGGATCGTTTAAACGGCGATAAAGTGTTTTTATCAAGCTATAAAGAAAAAGCAACTGGTGCACAGTTTTACCCTGCAGATATAACTAAAGAAGAGTTAAATAAAGCTGATCTTGCAGATAAAAATGGGCTTTACTCTATTATTAAACGTGATGAGCAAGGTAACCTTTACAGCGTGCCATACTCTAAAGAGTACGCAACCGAGCTTTTAGAGGCTGCTAACTTGCTACGTGAAGCAAGTAAACTAGCAGACGATAAAGAGTTTGCTAACTACTTAAACCTTCGTGCAGACGCGCTACTAAACGATGACTTTCAAGCGTCTGATTTTGCGTGGATGGATATGAAAAATAACCCAGTAGATGTGGTTATTGGTCCAATTGAAACTTATGAAGACCAATTGTTTGGTTACCGTGCTGCTTATGAGTCTTATGTATTAATTAAAGATTTAGCATGGAGCGAACGCCTGGCTAAATTTGCTGCCTTTTTACCTGAGCTACAAAAAGGCTTACCGGTTGATGATAAATACAAACAGGAAGTTCCGGGATCAGACGCCGACCTAAATGCCTACGACGTTGTTTACTATGCAGGGCACTCAAATGCGGGCAGTAAAACCATTGCAATAAACTTACCAAACGACGAGCAAGTACAGCTTGAAAAAGGCACGCGCCGTTTACAACTTAAAAATGCCATGCGCGCTAAGTTTGACAAAATTTTAGTACCAATTGCAGAACAGCTTATTGTGCCTGAGCAACGTAAGCATATTACCTTTGATGCTTTTTTTGCTAATACTATGTTCCATGAAGTAGCCCATGGCTTAGGCATTAAAAATACCCTTACTGGTAAGGGAACTGTGCGCCAATCATTACAAGAACACGCCAGTGCGCTAGAGGAAGGTAAAGCCGATATTTTAGGTTTATACATGATTGAGCAACTACTTAAAAAAGGCGAAATTACTGAAGGTACACTAGAGGATTACTACACCACCTTTATGGCTGGTATATTCCGCTCAGTACGTTTTGGTGCATCTAGTGCTCATGGTAAAGCGAATATGATCCGCTTTAACTTTTTTGCTCAAGAAGGTGCTTTTTCTAAAAATGAAGCTGGTTTATACCGTGTAAATATGGAAAAAATGAGCCATGCTATGGCTAAATTATCGCGCTTAATTTTAACCATTCAAGGTGATGGCGATTATCAAAAAGTAGATCAGCTTATTGCTACGCACGGTAATATTAAAGCAGAGCTAGCAGAGGATTTAGAAAAGCTAAGCCAAGCTAATATTCCGGTTGATGTTACTTTTAAACAAGGCAAAGCAGTGTTGGGCCTTAAATAGTTTATAGCCTGTTTACTACCTAAAATAGCCTAGTAAATAAAAACTAAAAAAGCGTTACAGCTCAAAACTGTAACGCTTTTTTATTGAGTTAAAAGTGCTCGGTGTCGTTATTTAAGCTAAACGCTAATTATTTAGTAATAATTACTTAGCAGTAATAACGCTGCGCACTACAGGCTCTAAACTACTCATTCCCCAATGCTTTCCCTTTGCTAGGGCCGATTCAATATCAAGCCCCTCTGCATGAGCAGAAATAGCCATTAAAGCCCCTACTCTATTGCTACTAGCACAATGTAACAGCACAGGTTCGCCGTTTAGTTCTGCCATTATTTTAGCCAGCTTTTGTGCGTTTTCAACGCTAACATCTTGCGCGCCAGCAATTGGCAATGCGTGATACTGCATCCCTAACGAAGCCACCAACTGGGCTTCATCCCAGTCTTGCTCGTTTTCGCCACGTAAATTAATTACGTGCTTTACTCCAGCATTAGCGAGTTGTTTAAGCTGCTCGCTCGTTGGTTGTGCCGCAGACAACGTTTGATTTTCGTGAATAACTAAATTACGCACATCGCTAGTTTTAACTGCTGTAATATTAATAGACTGCTCTGTTGCAAACGCTGCGCCTGTAGTTAATAGCGCAGTGATAAATAATGCATTGGCAAACAACTTAATATGTCTCATCTTGGCTCTCTCTATAAGGTTTTAGAATTAAAAGTGGGCTTTTATTTTTGCTATTTTCTCGTCTTCATATGGCACTGCCGGGTGTTTACCCCATACTGGCGCAGGCCAAGCGGCATCGCTAGTAAAGCGCGCAATATGATGAATATGTAATTGCGGCACCATATTACCAAGCGCCGCCACGTTTAATTTATCGGGATTAAATACCCGCATTAATAAATGACTCAATTTTGCCGACTCGCGCAAATAAGTAACTTGCTCATCCTCGCTTAAGTCAATTATCTCTTTTAAACCGGATTTTTTTGGCACCAAAATAAACCAGGGGTATTGGCTATCGTTCAATAGTAATACTTTACACAGCGGCCAATCGGCAAGCTCTATACAATCGCGCTTAAGCTCTGGGGCTAGTTCAAATGTGGGGTGGGTCATCATAGTGTCCTACTTTGTCTTTAATAATTACCACTTTATAGCATTTAGTTGCAGTTGCACACGCTTGGCTTTACCATTCTAAGCAATATTTATTAAAGCGAAGGCAACCCTGTGCTAAAAAAAATAAAACACCTTTCACTGGCCATCCCTCTGCTAGCAAGTGCTGTTAGCGTACAAGCAAAACCACTCTCGCTAGAGCGTATTTTTGACGACCCGAGTTTATCGGGTAAATCTCCTGTGCAATTAAAGTTTTCGCCCGATGGCAATCGCGTTACTTATTTACAAGGCAAAAGTGACGACTATAACCGCTACGACTTATGGGAATATAACTTAAAAGATAACACCAACCGTATGCTGGTCGATTCGGCTAAGTTATTCTCGGGCCCAGAGAACCTCTCTGACGAAGAGAAAGCACGCCGCGAGCGCCAGCGTATTTTTGGCCAAGGTATTCTTGAATATAAGTGGTCTAAAGATGGTAAAGCGTTATTGTTCCCACTTAACGGCGATTTGTATTACTACGAACTAGCAGCAAATAAAAGTAAAAAACTCACCAATACCGAGGCATTTGAAACCGATGCTCGCTTTTCGCCAAAAGGTAATTTTGTATCTTTTATTCGCGAGCAAAACCTGTACGCTTTAGCGCTCGATTCTGGTAAAGAAATTCAACTAAGTAACGATGGCGGCGGCATCATTAAAAATGGCATGGCCGAATTTGTTGCACAAGAAGAAATGAGCCGTATGACCGGCTATTGGTGGGCCGACGACGAGTCTAAAATTGCCTTTACTCGCGTTGATGAAAGCCCAGTAAAAGAAGCGCTACGCAACGAAATTTACGCCGACGAAGTAAAACTATTCAATCAACGTTACCCATTTACTGGCACTAATAACGTTAAAATACAGCTTGGCGTAGTTACCTTAAACAATCAGCAAGTGGATTGGGTTGATTTAGGCAAAGATGAAGATATTTACCTTGCCCGAGCAAAATGGTTAAAAGATAGTAATACGCTCTCGTATCAATGGCAAAACCGCTCACAGCAAACGTTAGAGCTGCGCTTTTATAACAGCAAAACTAAAAGCCAAAAAGTAGCGCTCACCGAAAGTAGCGATACCTGGATAAACTTACACTTTGACCTTGAGTTTTTAAAAGACAAAAAGCATTTTGTGTGGGCGTCTGAGCGTGATGGTTTTAAACATTTATACCTTTATCGCACCAATGGCCAATTAGTACGTCAAATTACTAACGGCGAATGGGCGGTCGATAGCTTAAAAGGCATAGATGAGAAAAAAGGCCTCGTTTACTTTTCAGGCAGAAAAGACACCCCACTCGAAAGCCACTTATACAGTGCCTCGTTATTTAAAAAAGGCGATATTAAACGCATTACCGAGCAAGGCCAATATCACGATGTAGTACTTGCCAAAGACAACAAAACCTTTATTGATAATAGCTCGGCGGTTAATCAGCCAAACGCTGCAGCTCTGCGTAAAATAAATGGCGAGTTTATTACTTGGCTTGAAGAAAACAAGCTAGATAACACGCACCCGCTTACGCCTTACCTAAGTGATTTAGCGACGCCTGAATACGGCACACTTAAAGCCGAAGACGGCCAAGTAATGCATTATAGGTTATTTAAACCAAGCAATATAAGTGACGCTAAAAAACACCCTGTTATTGTGAACGTATACGGTGGCCCACATGCACAGCGAGTAACTAATAGCTGGCGTAGTAAAAACCTATATTTTCAATATATGGCGCAACAAGGCTATGTGATTTTTCAACTTGATAACCGCGGCTCATACAACCGTGGCAAAAAGTTTGAAGATGCTATTTATAAAAATTTAGGTGAAGTAGAAGTTGCTGATCAAATTAAAGGCGTGGAATTTTTACGTACGCTTGATTATGTAGACCCACAACGTATTGGTATTTACGGCCACAGTTATGGCGGTTACATGGCACTAATGACCATGTTTAAAGCTGGCGATTACTTTAACGCCGGTGTTTCTGGCGCGCCAGTAACCGACTGGGCACTTTACGACACTCATTATACTGAGCGTTATTTAGGCCACCCGGCCACTAATGCTAAAGGCTATGAAAACAGTGCGGTATTTCCGTATATTGACGGCTTAAAAGGTCCATTAATGATTTACCACGGCATGGCCGACGACAATGTATTGTTTACTCACGCCACTAAACTATTTAAACAATTACAAGATACCAATAAACCGTTTGAAATGATGACCTACCCAGGTTCTAAACACAGCCTACGCGGTAAAACAGTGCAAACGCACCTACACCAAACCATTACTAACTTCTTTAATCGTCATTTTGATGTTAAATAACAACTAAATGTTGAATAAATAGACTAAAGGCTGATTATAAATCAGCCTTTTTTTTGCCTTAATAAGTGCTAAGTTTAGTTATATAAATAAACTTAATAAAAGCACAGCAGTGCTGTACCCATTAAGGAATAAACATATGCTCAACCTTCGTCGTTTTACTATTTTTCAGCGTTTTGCACTGTTAGTTGGTATCGTTGTATTGGGACTGGTTATATTAAGTATTTCGAGCTTAAGTAATCAGTATCAAGCGCTTAAAAATGAGCAATATCTTAAAACTCAAAACCTAGTAGAAACCGCCTATAGCGTTATTGATCACTTTTATAATCTTGAGCAAAGTAATACCCTCACCCAACAACAAGCGCAGTCGCAAGCTTTAGCTACAATTAGTGCCCTTAGGTACGATAATACCAACTATTTTTGGATAAATGACTACCACCCAAAAATGATAATGCATCCATTTAAGCCAGACTTAAATGGTACAGATTTAACTAATAACAAAGACCCCGATGGCACAGCATTATTTGTAGAAATGGTAAAAGTGACTCAACAAGCAGGTTCAGGGTTTGTACCTTATAAATGGCCTAAACCAGGTAAAGACAAACCAGTTGATAAAATAGCGTTTGTGAAGGGCTTTAACCAATGGCAATGGGTTATAGGTTCGGGCGTGTACCTCGACAGTATTGATGGTGCATTTGCTGAGCAACGTAATTTAATAATTATAAATGCCGTGGTAATGATTATTGCACTGATTATATTAAGCTACTTTATTGGTAAAAGTATTATTACTCCAACACGCTTAGCTGCCGACATGATGAAAGATATTTCCCAAGGCGAAGGCGATTTAACCCGCAGCTTAGATGAAACCGGAAATGATGAAATTTCTGAACTAGCGCATTCGTTTAACTTATTTATATTGAAAATGCGTGAATCGTTGACGCATGTATCGCAAAGCGCACACGATGTTAATCAACATGCGCATACCGTTGACGAAGCAAGTAAAACAAGCCAATCATTTATTGAATTACAAAACGACAGTAGCACTCAGGTAGCTGCAGCAATGGAGCAAATGACCCATCAAATTCATGATGTGAGTCGCAATGCTGAAGCCGCCGAGCAAGCTGCAAACGATGCAGCTAGTAATGCATCATCAGGTAAAAATGTCGTTGCCAATACAATAACAGCGATTGAAACACTCTCCAGTAATATAGAAACTGTGAGCCGAGTTACCGCCGATTTAGCCAGCGAAAGTAATAATATAGGATCGGTACTTGAAGTAATTAGAAGTATTTCAGAGCAAACTAATTTACTTGCCCTTAATGCTGCGATTGAGGCTGCTCGCGCAGGTGAACACGGCCGTGGGTTTGCCGTTGTGGCAGACGAAGTGCGTACTTTAGCAAGTCGTACTGGTAAAAGTACCGACGAAATTCAAGCTATGATCACTAAGCTGCAAAACGGTGCAAAAGCAGCTGTAGAGGCGGTGAAGTCGAGCCAAGCTCTTTCAGCATCAACGGTTGAGCAGGCATCATCAGCAAACACATCATTAAATGAAATTGAACGCTTAGTTAGTGTGATCACCGAAATGAACAGTCAAATAGCGCGTGCTACTGAGCAGCAAACTTTAGCTGCAGATGAAGTGAACTTGCGTATTAACGACCTAGCTAATTCAACTAAAGAGTCACTCGATAATACCAAGCAATTAACCGGTGCCAGCGAGCAGTTAAAACAAAGTAGCTCACAACTCTCAAGTGTAGTAACTCGTTTTAAATTAGATTAAAAATTAAAAGCCCTGTATTTACAGGGCGTTGTTAATTACTACTTTATGGTAATTACAAACAGTAACTAGCAAATAAACTACTTACCGAGGCTGCCGTTGGCTTGCCATGCTGCCAATCGCCGCCCTCTACTGCGCTACCTGCTATGTCCATATGTACATAAGGTAGTGGCTGAGCTGAGTCGTTACCATGCTTGTCTAAGCCGCCAACAATTGCTAAAAACGCCATAGGGAACTGATGTCCTCGTGCCGTTACAGCCGATGCTGCGTTATTACTAGAAAGTACATCGTCTGCTAAAGTACGCGGCTTGATAAAGTCATAATCCTCACGACGAGAACGCGATACTTCTGCGCCATCGGCCCATAAGTCGCCGTTATCAGCGAGCTTTCGTGAAATATTAGCACTACGTGCTGGTCCATTTTCAACGTAAGCACCATAAGGACCCATAGCGCGGGCTGCATGGCCGGTTAAAGTGGCCACTGTAAATAGCGTTGGGTTAATTTGGTTTTTAGCTAAATCTTTCATTTCACTTAACAGGTCGCCCATAGCTAAGCGCCCTTCTGCATCTGTATTACCTATGCGTACTCGCACACCTTCACGGCTAGTAATAATTTCATCTGGTACAAAACAATCAGAGCCAATTGAGTTACGTACTACCGCTAAGTAAGCAATTACTTTAACGCCCTTAGGTTGGTAGTCGGCCACTGCTTTCATAAAGCCGGCCACAGAAGCTGCACCGCCCTTATCGCGGCTCATGCCCGCCATATGGCCGCCCACTTTTAAATCAGCGCCGCCGGTATCGTATACTAAGCCTTTACCTACAAACATGAGTGTACGAGTTACCTCGCCCTCTGGTACATATTCTAATTTAACTACACGCGGGTGATGATGCTCAACAGCGTACGATGCACGAGCTACTGTGCTAAGCATAGGGTAGTTTTTATCTATAACTGCAAGGTCATCAATAACATCAACTACAACATTACTGCCTTTAAATAGATCAACACAGTAATCTGCAAAACGTGGCGGCGCCATGCGCTCAGGCTCAGTGCCACATAAATCACGCGCTGCGTATTGTCCAGCTGCAAGTGCATTCACTGCTTTAATTGTTTGCTCTGTGGCATCAACCAAACCAATTTGCGTAATTGGCTCAATAGCCTCGCCATGATATTCGCGCGCTTCTAATGGCTGCCACAATGCTTGGCAAGTTCCTAAGTAAGCAACTTCTAGCGCATGCTGATAACGGCTGTCGGCATTTATATTAGGCAAGTAAATAGCAGGGTTAACACTGCCCGATGCTTTAGCTTCATTTATTGCTAATTTTGCAGCATCAAAATAACGGCGTACATCGTCGTAGTCTCTATTTAATGGCCCAGTAGGCGCCAGTACTACACGTTTATTATTAATAACTAATAAAGTTACTTGCTTACCGATACGTGAATCTACTTTTGCTTGCGCTGCAATAGCGTCGCGTAATGGATTGTTAGCTAATTGAGAAAAGTCATCACTAATTATAATGAGTGCGTCATGCGCGTTGCATTCAAGGCTAGCGCTCACTGGCTGAGCCACTACTGCTTTAGGGTATGCCATAAATAAAGGTCCTGTTAAAAACATAAGCCTCTATTATCGTTGATTTGAATATTGAAGACCAGCAAGCTGCGATAAGCTCCCCGCTTAAGTTAACATGCGCTGGCAACTTGTCACTACAGGGTTTACATATCAAGTATGCTCAGCTGCAAATTGTGTTGCGGCTGATTCTTTATTCCTACCCCAATACCTAACAAACGCACTGGTTGCTGTAAGCCGCGTTGATACGCTTTAGCTAATAGTTCGCTAAAAATATCGCTATTTAATTGCTGATGCGCCTGATCGGCTGAGGTCACTACAAAATTAGCAAATTTCACTTTAACACTAAGTTTATTTACCTGGTTTTGCAGCTGCTGCTTGTTTAGTCGAGTGGTTAACTCCTCAAGCAGTGAAGGAAGTTGTTCTAGGCATTCTTGTAAACTATTTTTATTGTACTCATAAGTATGCTCAACGCTTAGCGATTTACGTACGCGCTCAGTAGACACCCGGCCTATGTGTTCACCAGCGCACTTTTGATATAACGACACGCCAAAATTACCTACATGTTGCTGCATCCAATTTACGCCTTTTTTGCGTACATCTTGGCCTGTATACAAACCTTTTAAGTTAAGCTTTTCGAGCGTGACCTTACCTACCCCCGGAATTTTACCCAGCGGTAGCTGTGCTAAAAAGGCATCAACCTGATCGGGCAATACTACAAACTGACCATTGGGTTTGTTTTCGTCACTGGCTATTTTGGCAATAAATTTAATTGGCGCAATACCAGCCGAGGCAGTAAGCCCTGTGGCATTATAAATATCAGCACGAATTTGCTGCGCAATAAGTGTAGCGCTGCCTTTACACTGATCACTATGGGTTACATCTAAATAGGCTTCGTCAAGAGAGAGGGGTTCAATTAAATCTGTATAGCGACTAAACACGGCACGTATTTGCGTCGACACGTCTTTATAAACAGCCATACGCCCAGGCACTATAACTAAGTCGGGGCATAACTGCTTAGCATGATAGTTAGACATAGCCGAGCGCACGCCATATTCCCGAGCAATGTAATTTGCAGTAGAGAGTACGCCACGGCGACTATTACCACCAATTGCTAGTGGTACATTGGCAAGTTTAGGGTTGTCGCGCATTTCGACCGCCGCATAAAAGCAGTCCATATCTATATGAATAAACTTTTTCATTACCACTATAACAACTGTTTATTTATACAGCCATTATTATAGAATCACCTATAATTAGCAAGCTTGCACCCTATTAAAAACAGCGTTTATTATTTTTACGCTTTTTAAAAGAGTACAGCCAAAACCCTGTTTCCAACGCAAAGCCCATAACTGTTAAAGCAATTACACCCGATGCATTACCCATCGCGTAGCAAATAAATGCAGCTATAAAAACTAAACAGACTAAAAGCCAATTAACGACACTTTTCATACATATCTCCCTAGCTGTGTTATATAACAATAAACCTTTTATTTAATTAAACCAAACATAAAATACCCTAGGTTAATTACCTTGAGGTAATAACCCCATATTGATAATCTAAACACTTTAAAATTAAAGGGCGTAAATGTATGCAAACGTTTAAAGATCAACATCCTATTCATACTGATATTACAGTGGCATGGGGAGATATGGATGCTCTGCAACACGTAAATAATGTCGTTTATTTACGCTATTTTGAAATAGCTCGCATCGATTTTTTAAATAAAATAAATCTTTTTGAAACCATTAGCAGCAAAGGTATTGGCCCTGTGATCAGCGAAAACACCATTCGCTATAAACGCCCGGTTACTTTTCCCGATACTCTCACTGTAGGTGTCACCATTAGCGATATTAAAACAGATCGCTTTATGATGAACTACAACGTGTTTAGCCACGCGCAAAATGCCATTACCACTACGGGCACTTCGCAAGTCGTAATGTTTGACTTTCAAACTGGTAAAAAGTCGCCAATCACTGAGCCGCTTTTATCTGCTATACAGCAATATACCCAAAACTAAGCCAGTAAATAAGGAGCTTATATGCAATACAACCCACTAGGTAGCAGTGGTGTAAACGTCTCAAGGGTCTGCTTAGGTAGTATGACGTGGGGGTTACAAAACACGCAAAGCGATGCAGATCAGCAAATAGCTTATGCGCTTGAGCAAGGTGTTAACTTTATTGATACCGCCGAAATGTACGCTGTGCCGCCATCTCCCGACACCTACGGCAAAACAGAGCAAATTATTGGCAACTGGTTAGCGCGCAATCAAGATAAACGTAGCGACATAGTACTTGCCACTAAAATTGCCGGAAACGGTTTAGAGTGGATACGTGAAGGTAGCAATATTACCCGCCAAACAGTCATTGCCGCGGTTGATGATTCGCTTAAACGCTTGCAAACCGATTACATTGATTTATACCAACTACACTGGCCCAACCGCGCCACGCCACATTTTGCCAAACAATGGCCAGGTATGCTTAAATTTACCGAGGTAGATACGCAGCAACAAACTGCCGATATGCTCGATATATTAGAAGGTTTAAACGACTGCGTAAAAGCCGGAAAAATAAAACACTGTGGCCTTTCAGACGATACACCTTGGGGTGTTAACCAGTTTTTAAACTTAGCTAAAGAGCATAATTTACCGCGCATGGTGTCGATTCAAAACGAATTTAGCCTAGTACACGCCAAAGATTGGCCTTACTTAATAGAACAATGTGTACACGAAGATATTGCTTATTTACCTTGGTCACCATTAGCTGCGGGTTCATTAACCGGTAAATATTTAAACGGCGCACGCCCTGAAGGAACGCGTTGGACCTTTATGCAACGTAACGGTATTTTCCGCGATACGCCAAACGCACAACAAGCAATAAAGCAATACGTAGAACTTGCTCACGCCCATAATTTAACCCCAGCAGAACTTGCCCTAGCTTGGTGTAATAAAGTGGATGGCGTAACTTCTACTATTATTGGTGCCACGTCTATGGCGCAATTAAAAGAAAATATAGGCGCGTTTAACCTTACTTTAAGCGATGAAATTCTCGGCGCTATTAATCGTATTTTTAGACAATACCCTATGCCTTATTAAGCTAATGCGCATTAATTAAAAAGACCAAGTTAAAAGTAAAAACCGCAAGCTAAGTGCACCTACTCCATAGATGCACTTTTAACTTTGCATTATTACTCGGCCTGCCATTTATGCGCTAATATACGTTGCTCATTGGCGTACAGCGTGACACTAAATATACTGCCCGCCGTTACTTCACCAACCCCTGCAGGTGTGCCGGTCATTATCACGTCGCCATCTTCTAAGTACATAAAGTCACTAATTTCAGCTAAAATTTGCGCTGGTTTATGTAACATAAAATCGCTATTGCCTTGTTGTATTAGTTGATCGTTTATTTTGAGCTCAAAGCTAAAATGTTGCATCTCTTCGTTAAGCTCAACAAACGGCGTTAATAGCACAGAGCCGTCAAACGCTTTTGCTCGCTCCCACGGCAAGCCTTTGTTTTTTAACTTAGCCTGCACTTCGCGTTTGGTTAAATCAAGCCCCAAGCCAACGCCAACTAAACGACTATTTTTTACCACAAAGCAAAGCTCGGTTTCGTAATGTAAAGCATCCTTATTATGCTTAGCTAGCAACTTAGTACCAATTGCACTATTAGGCTTATTAAATAACACCATTTGCTCTGGCAGTTCATTATTTAACTCTGCAATGTGTGCGGTGTAATTACGCCCTACACACACCACTTTTGAGGGTAATACTTGCTCACAACCCAATGTTACTAACTGCATAAATCAACTCTATATTGTTGGTTAAATAAGTGTTTCGAGCAAAGCTAAATTAATTGGTTTAAGCAGCACTTGCTCAATTTCAAGCTGTTTAATTTTTACTGGATCAGGTTCCATACCACTAACAATAACGCGCTTTAATTTTGGATAATGTTGTTTTATATGGTTTGCTAAATCTAAACCACTGCCGTCGGGCAGGTTCATATCTAGCAGTACTTTATCGTAGTTAGCGTCTGCTTTAAGTATGGCTAAACAATGCTCATAACTGCTTGCTATTTGTGTTTCAACCCCTAAGCTTTCTAGTAAAAGTTGCGTTATTTGCGCCGCATCGGCGTCGTCTTCTACTAATAAAAAGCGGGTATTACTATGGGTAACTTCGGGGGGAATTAATACATCTGCTGTTTTATTATTTTTACTAAGCGTATCTTGTAAGCACTGATACAGTAAGTTGGAATCGACTGGTTTTGCTATCACATTATTAAACCCTAATGCCGATAACTCATTATGAATGCCTTTCATAGTTGCTGCCGTTAAGGCAATAATTGCGCCTTCAAAGCCAATTTTTCTAAGCTCTATGGTGGCTTCTTTTCCGCCCATAATTGGCATATGTATATCCATAAAAATAGCGTCGTAGTCTATTCCTTGTTGCTGGGCATTACGTACTTTTTCAAGCGCTTGCTTACCGTGCTCAGCGTAATCTACTTTTGCTCCTGCAGAAGTGATCATGTGGCCAACTAAAACGCGTAAATCACGTAAATCATCAACCACTAATACCCTACCATTAACTTTACATGGTGCATTTTTTTGCTGCATATTAGGGGTTAAGTCAAGCCTTAATAAGCTACGCTCTACATTTTTAATATTGCCCGGATAGAGCGAAATAATAAATTTAGAGCCTTTGCCTATTGCTGAATCTAAGGCTATTGAGCCCTGCATTCTGTTAAGTAACTCAGTACAAATAGCAAGTCCTAAACCTGCACCGCCCACTGCACGCGACTCAACATCGGCTATTTGTTCAAACGGTTTAAATATAAGCGCTTGTTTTTCGGGGGCAATGCCCATGCCCGAGTCTTCAATACTAAAAAATAGCATTTCACGGTCGCTAACAAACTCAGTCCAAGCACAAAGAGTTATTTCGCCTTGCTCGGTAAATTTAATTGCATTGTTGATAATGTTTATAAGTATTTGTCGAAGGCGAGTTGCGTCAATATTAACGATTAAAGGCAAGGGCTGCAGCGATTCAAAGCGTAATGACAAGCCCTTATCAAGCGCCGACACTCGCATTAAAGTAAATACGTCAGCCATTAAGCTATCAAGATTTACATCACTGCAATTAAGTTCAAGCTTATCGGCCGCTATTTTTGATAAATCGAGGACGTCATTAAGTAAGCTTAATAAGTGTTTACCATTGCGATAAATTACACCTAGCTCGTTTTCGGCTTGTTTACTAAAGTCGCTTTGCATTAATAGTTCGGTGTAACCTAAAACCGACGACAGCGGCGTACGTAGCTCGTGGCTTAAGTGTGCTAAAAAGCGATCTTTTGAGCGGTTTTCGGCTTCGGCTTTTAATCGTTCAAGTCGCTCATCTTCAACATCGCGACGGGCTAAAGCATAACGTATTGCGCGCGCAAAGCGGCTAGTGGTCATTTCACTTTTAACTAAATAGTCTACAGCGCCGGCATCAAGTGCAGCCGAATCTAACGCTTCATTAGATTGCCCTGTTAACATAATTATTGGGCCACTAAAGCCGTTTTTTATTGCTTGTTTTAATACACTTAAGCCATCTGAGGCACCTAAGCGATAATCTAGCAGACAAATGTCATGCTTATTCTCACTAAGTACTTTAACTGCTTGTTTAGGGTCGCTAACCCACTCAATCTCAAATGTATGGGAACTGAGCTGCTCAAGATAATCGCTAGTAAGAATATAATCATCTTCATCATCTTCAACAAGTAGCAGCTTGGTTGCCTTAATAGACATGCAATCTCCCGTTTTAGTGGCTGTTTTTAATCATTATAAGTATTTGGTAACTCTACAAACTCAACCCAGTACTTACCGAGTGCTTTCATTAGTTCAACTAAACCATCAAAGGTAACTGGCTTAGTTATATACGACGCAGCACCTAAGTCGTAGCCTTTAACCATATCTTCTTCTTGCTTTGAGGTAGTTAAAATAACAACAGGTATACCCTTTAAGCATGGGTTTGCTTTAATAGCTTGCAATGCCTCGCGGCCATCCATACGTGGCATATTTAAGTCTAATAAAATTAAACCTGGTCTGGGTGATGTATCTTTTTGCTCAAATTTACCTTTTCGCTCCAAGTACTCTAATAGCTCCACACCATCTTCAACAAAATGTAACTCGTTAAGTACACGGCTTTCGGTGAGGGCATCTTGAGTTAATAAACGATCATCTTCATCATCATCAGCCATTAAAATAGTGATTGGTTTTACTTTAGTAAGTGGCATTTAAGCCTCTCCTTGCAATGTGAAAAGCTCGCTTTCCACAGGTAGTTTTATTATGAAGCTTGCACCCTCACCCATGTTACTTTGTGCTGTTATAGTACCGCCATGGCGCTCTACTATACGCCGACAAACAGATAAACCTATGCCGGTGCCTTTATATTGCGAGCGACCATGTAAACGCTGAAATGGAACAAATATTTTATCTGCATAATCTGGCGAAAAACCAATACCGTTGTCTTTAACGGTAATTATTTGCCAACAAACTTCGGTATTATGCCCTTCACTAAACTCACTCGTTTTTATGTGTTCAATATTAATAACTGGTTGTTGTTCTGGATGCCTAAATTTAACTGCGTTTGAAATTAAGTTTAAAAATAACTGTTGCATCTGGCTTGGGTCGGCCTGAATTATTGGCATATCGCCCACATTAACCTGTGCATTAGACTCTTTAATTGCAATTTCTAAATCACTTAAAATATCATTTAATACATTATTTAAATCGGTATCAACAAAGTTTTTGCCACGGGTGGTAATACGCGAAAACTCTAATAAATCATTAATTAAATTAGACATGCGCTGCGCTGCATTTTTCATGCGCGCTATATAATCCATGCCTTTTTCACCTAGCTCATCTTTAAACATAGTTTCGAGACGATCACTAAATGCTTGAATTTTACGCAGTGGCTCTTGCAAGTCATGGCTTGCTACAAAGGCAAACTCTTCTAGCTCGCGGTTACTGCGGCTCAACTCATCTGAATAAAGCGTTAGCTCTTGAGTTCGCTCTGTCACTTTGTTAGCTAGCGTTTCGTTTTGTTTTTCAAGCTCTGCACGATACTGCGCAGCATTTCTTAAATTTAACCGTGTAAGTACAAACATGCCTATAATTAGCAAACCGCTAGTGACTGCGGTAATAACAAAGGTAATTTTAGCTTCATTTTTTATTTTTGCTAACTTAGAAAAATGGCTAACTTTAAACAGCATTTCTCGATCTTGAATTTCGTTTACCGCTAAGCGAATTTTTTTATACAGCTCTCGTCCTTTATCTGTGTTTACTAAATACAGCGCACTGCGCTCTTTATTATTTTGCGCTAAGTTAACGGTCTTTTTTAATTCAATTTCCTTTTGATCCACTAACGACAATAACAGTGCAATACGCTCTGCCTGGCCATTAATTTCTGAACTTAATGATTTTACATGCTCAGTTTGTGACTCAAGCTGCTCAAGTGCATCATAATAAGGAACTAAATAATCACTTTTTTCTGTAAGTAAATAACCTCGCTGACCCGACTCGGCCTGCACAACTGACAAATGTAACTTTTCGATAGCGCTAGTGAGCATACTGGTATTGTCTAAACTATTTTGCGTTTGGCTTAATCCTTGTATGGTATTTACTGCCAAAAATGCGTTACCAATAATGATAGATAACACCACAACAATAAATGTTGCCCAAATGACATTAGCTTTACTTGGTTCTTTTTGCGTACTCATTTAGCATCCTAATTCAAAGAGATAAATTATTGCGAGTCTGTAATTGTTTGTAAGCTTTCGCTGCACTGTTGGCAGTTAGCAATAATTTTATTTAGCGCATCGAGTGCTTTCTCTTTTGGCATATCGTTTTCTAGCACCAGTTTTATAAGCTCTGCATTCATCGAAATTCGATTAAGTGGTGCTCTAGCATCGTGTACTAACTCATTCAGAGGTTTTTTACTGTCATTGCTCATTGTTTTCCTCAAATTTTATTTATATTCGCCAATGCCACCATAAGCATTTAGGCGGTTATAAAGTGTTTTAGTACTAATACCCAGCATTTGTGCAGCCAAGGTTTTATTACCTTGTACTTTATCGAGCGTGGCATGAATAAGTTCTTTTTCTACTTCCTCAATGGTTTGTCCTGCCGACACTTGCTTGTCGTTAGTTTGGCTATTCACTTTTGAAAATGGCGACTCTAAATTATCGGGTAAGGTAATATCACTGGTTTGTGGATCGCTCATAATAAACGCACGATGTATGGCATGGCGCAGTTCGCGCACGTTACCAGGCCAGTCATAGCTTTGTAGCTCTTTTAACTGGTCGTTATTCCAGTTAAATGCGGTGCCATTTTCATCATTTAATTGCTCTAAAAAGGCGTTTGCTAATAGTGGAATATCTTCTTTACGATCGCGCAGTGCCGGTATATCAATAGGAAACACTGCCAATCTAAAGTAAATATCTTCACGAATAATATTATTTTGCGCTAAATCGGTAAGCGAGCGGTTAGTGGCGGAAATAACTCGGCAATTTGTAGGTATTTCGCGGTTTCCGCCAACACGTGTTACTTTTTTTGTTTCTAGCACGCGCAGTAAGTTAGGTTGCATACCAATTGGCATTTCGGTTACTTCGTCTAAAAATAACGTGCCGTCATTTGCTTGTTCAAACACGCCTTCTTTACGTGCAATAGCACCGGTAAATGCGCCTTTTTCATGGCCAAACAGCTCACTACTAATTAACTCTTTTGAAAAACCACCACAGTTACTTGCCACCAGCGGTCCTCCACATTCGCTGGCATTATGAATGGCCTGAGCAACCACTTCTTTACCCGCACCACTTTCGCCCATAAGCATTACGTTGGCGTGGGTTTTAGCCACTCGCTCTATCATGGTGTACAGCTTATGCATTGCTGTAGACTCGCCTATTAGCGTACCAAAGTGGCGGGTTATAGCTGATGATTTCGTTTTTTTAATGATTTTTTTCGGGCCATTTAACACCCTTTCAAGATCTTCACGCTGCAATGGCTTTAATAAATGCGCAACATTAGGTTCGCACATGTCGGCTAAAATCCCCTTTACCGAAGGGTGCCCAGATATTAGAGTTATTTTAGGTGAATGGCCTATCATTTTTAAATGATCAAGTAGGTGTAAGCCGCTACCGTCGGGGAGCATAAAGTCGAGCAGTATATGATCAAAACTATTGTTTTCTAGCCACTGATGGGCTTCTTTTAAACTGGTTGCTGTACTTATGTTATGGCCGAGGAATTCGACTATATGACAAACCACGTCACTAAACTCAACGTCATCGTCCACTAATAGTATATTTAACATGATTAATCCCTATGCTTTTTTATTATTCTACTTGGCCTTAGCACTAAAAGAAAGGCGCGCTATTTGTCGCTTAAATTACAGAGCTTATATTATTTAGTTACATTTTCATCAGTGAACAGTGTAAGCATACTTGATGTACTTAAACTTAAAAAACACTCACTTTATATACTATTTAATAAAAACCTAAAATAAATAACTGATATAATTTAACTTTATTACAGGAGAGCCAATGCGCCCATTAAAAACCCTCATTCACCCAAGTATTAATATTGAACAAGGCAGCCAATTTACACGTATTACCGCCCGCGCTATTGCCATGCATAAACAGCATATTTTATTAATGTATACAAAGAGATACGATGACTTTAGTTTACCTGGTGGCGGTGTTGATGAGCACGAAAGTATAGAGCAAGGGTTAATACGTGAGCTACAAGAGGAAACCGGCGCACAAAATATAGTAATAAAAAAAGAGTTCGGCCTATATGAAGAGTACCGCCCTTGGTACAAAGACGACTTTGACATTATTCATATAAAGTCTTATTGCTATGTATGTAATATTGACCAAAAGTTAGGCCAAACGCAGCTTGAACACTACGAGCAACAAAATGGTATGGTTGCCAAGTGGGTAGATATAAATGAAGCAATTGAGCATAACGAGCGAACACTTGCCACCAGCGATAAGCAGGGGCTGTCGATTATTCGCGAAACCTATTTACTCAAAGAAATAGCTAAACAGTTATAGCCTGTAATTAGCTTTACTTACACCTGAGTAAAGCTCAACAAGGTATTTTTTTTGTGCTATAAAAACGATACAAGCCAACTAAATTACTGCTTAAAAATAAGCTTTCCATAACAATAGCGACCGGAGAGCCTGCAAAAACGTTATGGCTTATCCAAAATAAAGTACCTACAACCATACATAAACGCATATGTAAGTCGTGCTTTTGAAACGATGCAAACGTTTGAATTAACGTCGCAATAAGTGCCAGTGCGCTAAACCAATCTTGCCAAGTAAAATAAACAGCCACGCAACACAGCAACATAAAAGCATACATTGCCCACGTTTTGCGTGCATAAATGCAGTAAAAATACCTAAAGGCGGCAATTAACATTAAGCAACCTGCGCTATTGTGCCCCAACATAAAAAAGTGCACTGCAGTCAGCAATACCGACATAAATAAGCAGGTTAAAATTAACGAACGCGACTTAAACTGAAACGAAGCAAGATCAAGTAATGTTGCTATAGCAACTAACGACTGAGCAATTAAAAACATAGTGACTCCTTAAAGCAGCAAGTCTAACTAGCTTTAGCGTTATTACTCTTAACTTAAGTTAAGTCGTTTACGAATTCTTGATAAAGAAATTGCCGAAATACCAATATACATAGCCACTTGAGTTAAACTTAGCTGCGCCAACCAATGGGGCTTTTCGGCTAATAAATAACGGTAGCGTTGCTCGGGTGTATTAAGCAATAAAAATGCTTCTTTGGCCTCTTTAAATATAAGCTGCTGCGCAATAAGTTGTTGCTTAATTATTTGCCATTCGGGTTGATTAAATACATTCAATGGGACGCTAATAACGCTTACCCTATTAATTACTTTTAGTTGATAAAACGCTTCGGTATTCGTTAGCCAGTTTCCATAAAGTAGCGCAAACTCATCTTTAAAGTAAAACTCCTTACACCTTTGCCCGCCCTGTGCATCATCATGTATTGCACCTAACACCCCATCAAGAATTAAATAGCCATAACGCTGCTTTTGCCCTTGTTGTAACAATACGGTATCGCGCGCTATATGCTTAATTGGGTATTGCGCTGCAAGTTGCAGTTTTAAATTTGCAGCAAGTTCTTGATAGCTATCGCCTAGCGGCAAGATTGAAATTTCATTCATTTATATTAACCATTTTTTGATGAGGGTTTACTGGCTCTAACTTGCAAGCTAAGCCTAAAAACACGTAAATTACTTTAATTTTCTTGTAAATTTTGCAGCTACTTGCATTGTTTACAAAATATAACAGATAAATAAACTATAAAAATATTAAATTCATATTATAAAAAACATTAAATTTATTAATAACATAAACTTATAAATAAACTCGAATAGAACCTTAACTGGCATTACCTTTGCACTTCTCAGTACAGACAAACATAGAGGAGATTACAATGAGCAACACAGTTAATACGATCAATCCAACAACTGAGCAAATCATTAATACCTATACGCTGCTGTCGCAACAGCAAGCTGAGCAGGTAATCGAAAAATCTCATCAAACCTATTTACAGTGGCGCTTAGTGTCAGTGACCGAACGTGCAAAACACTTAAACAAATTAGCTTCATTATTCGAAGAGCAAAAAGATGCCATAGCCAAGCTTATGACCGAAGAAATGGGTAAAGTATACGCCCAAGGTTTGCAAGAAGTTGAACTGTGCGCAGGCATTTGTCGTTACAGTGCCGAGCACGGCCCTAAAATTCTTGCTGATGAAGAACGTGACATGGACGGCGGTCGCGCAATTGTTAGCTATCAGCCTACGGGTGTACTACTTGGCATTCAGCCTTGGAACTTTCCGCTTTACCAGGTAATTCGTTACAGCGCCGCTAATATTATGGCCGGTAACACCACAGTGTTAAAGCATGCCAGTAATGTATTTGGTATGGCCGAAAAAATTGAAACCTTGTTTAAACAAGCCGGATTTCCTGAGCACTGCTTTAGTAACCTACTTATTGATGGCAAAACAGCCAGCGCACTCATAGCGCATAAAGCGATTAGCGGCGTTACCTTTACCGGTAGCGATAGCACAGGTAAAAAAGTGGCCGAGCAAGCGGGTAAATACGTTAAAAAAACCGTACTAGAGCTTGGTAGTAACGACGCATTTTTAGTACTTGATGACGCCGATTTAGAGCTTGCCGTAAAAACCTGTGTAACAGGACGTATGATCAACAACGGCGAAACGTGTGTTTCGGCAAAACGTTTTGTAGTGGTTGAGTCTCTGTATGATGACTTTAAAGCGCAAGTAAAACAGCAGTTTGAAGCCATGAAAATGGGCGATCCAATGGCCGACGGCACTGATTTAGGCCCAATGGCACGTAAAGATTTACGCGACGGTATTCACGAGCAAGTAATGCAATCGGTTAAAGCAGGAGCAAACATAGTCACCGGTGGTGAAATACCAGAGCAAACCGGCTTTTACTACCCTCCTACGCTACTTGATAATTTAGCGCCAGGCATGCCAGCATACGATGACGAATTATTTGGCCCTGTTGCCTCGCTTATAAAAGCGAAAGACAACAACGATGCAATGAAAATTGCTAACTCGTCTCGCTATGGTTTAGGTGGCGGCATTTTCTCAAAAGACGAGAAAAAAGCCATTGAGCTGGCTAAAAAGCACTTCGACACCGGCATGATCAACATAAACGGCTACGGTTTAGCGCAACCAAACTTACCATTTGGTGGAGTTAAAGAAAGTGGCTACGGTCGAGAGCACGGCGGCTTTGGCATGCGCGAATTTGTGAACGTTAAAAGCATCATGATCCACAGCTCATAAACTTACTATAAAGTACGAGTACTAAACACTCGTTACTAGAAAGTAAAATAAAACACCGCGCTAATTCAGCGCGGTGTTTTTGTATTCAATTTATCTAACATCAATTTTTGTTATTACGATTTTATATCGCACTTTTACTCATCATTTTTATCACGTGCTAAAACGCAGCACCTAAGCTCTTTATAAATTAATTACTGAAAGCTTAACTCTTTTCAAACACTGGCACTTTGCGTTTATCTGCTTTGCTCATAGCGAGTTGTTGAATCTCTTCTTGCTTGTGCAGCGCCGATTTAGTTTCTAGCGATTGTTGGTCGGCATTTTCAAAGGTTAGCTCGGTTAATAGCGCGAAGTGATCAGAACCGTATTTAGCTAATCGTTTTATACGCTTTACTTTAAACCCTTCGCTGTGAAATAAATGATCCAGCGGCCAGCGCATAAAAAAGTAACTTGCATGAAAAGTATTGTAAAAGCCACGGCCTTTACGGGGGTCTAATAAGCCACTAATTTGCATAAACAAACGGGTACTGCGCGACCAAGCTACGTCGTTTAAGTCGCCGGCAACTATGGTTGGCCGTGTTGGGTTTTTAAGTGCTTTTGCTACCATAATTAGCTCTGAGTCGCGCGGCCGCGATGAGTCTTCTTCGGTGGGGCTTGGTGGCGCTGGGTGAATAAAGTGCGCTTGCATTTTAACCCCTTGTGCACTTGCAAATAAAATATGAATTGACGGTATGTCGTCTTCTATTAGCTGGCATATTTGTGCGTCAAATATTTTAAATTTACTGTATAGGTGCATGCCGTAACGGTTGTCTTTAGGGCACTCTATGTAATATGGATAGTCTTTTTTAAGTACTGATAACTTATTTTGCCACCAGCTGTCACTTTCAAGGGTAATAAGCAGGTCGGGTTGATGCTGATCAACCAAGCTAATTAATTGCTCACTGTTATGGTTCGACATAAGTACATTTGCCGACATAATTCTTACACTGTGCGCAATGTGTTTTGAGGCGCTTTGCACTTCTTTTTTTGCCAACCAAGTATATGGGTATATCCACTTTCCCTGTAAAAACAAAATTAATACAGCGCCTGCAACAATATACAAAAAGTCTGTGGCGTTATTAAATGCAAAGTACCCAGCAACACAT
The DNA here is from genome assembly GCF_015864415.1 of Pseudoalteromonas sp. SCQQ13. Taxonomy (NCBI): domain Bacteria; kingdom Pseudomonadati; phylum Pseudomonadota; class Gammaproteobacteria; order Alteromonadales; family Pseudoalteromonadaceae; genus Pseudoalteromonas; species Pseudoalteromonas sp. SCQQ13. Next base: position 51,026 of record NZ_JADYXG010000022.1, read on the forward strand.
GCTATAAAGCTTGCAATATAAAACACTTGTAAGCGAATAAAGTCGCAACCACGCACCAGGTAATGCTGGCTATACGCCATAGGTAATAGCGTTATAAATAATAAAAAACTTGTTATTATTGCCAGCGTAATAAACATTTAAATTCCTGTTGGTTGCTTATCGACTCAAAATAGACAGTATTTCGCGCGTGTCGTGTACCATATGAATAATAGTACGATCTACCTCTATGCGTACAGTACCTTTATCTCGGTATCTGTCTATTACTTTGGCACGCTTATAAATATCACGCTCTAAAATATCACCTCTGTGGTAACTTTTATGCCAACCCGGTGGTGTCCACCCTTGACGAATAAGTTTTTTAGCTTCTTTTTTAGATAAGTGGTTATCGTGGCGATCATATTTTTTATGGTGTTTTTTCCACTCATGCTTATTTGAATAGTGTTTTTTATTATGGTGTTTTTTATTGTAGTGCTTGTTTGAGCCATGCTCGTATTTACTATGTTTATTATGGTGCTTATCATAATAATCATCTTTGTCGTGCTTTGCTTGTGCGTTAAATGAGCTCAATATTAAAATAATTAATGCGCTATAAATGGTTTTATACATAGTTAATCTCTGCTTTAGTTAATAACGCGAGATTAACAAGTTAGCCTGAACATTATATGAAACTCTGTATAAATTAATCTTAACGCTGCTTATATTGCGTTTTACAATGGCTGCGCATAATGGCGGGATCACGCAGCTTTAAATGTTTGGTTTTGCGCCCAGCGTGGCGTTTTCGCCATACTTTAAAGCTACCGCTGGCAATATTTTGGCGCATAAAAACCACCAACTGCGAATAGTTTAAGCCATAAAGTTGCTCTATTGCTTCAAACGGGGTTCTATCCTCCCATGCCATTTCTATAATGCGCGATTGCTGCTGGGCGTTAAACATAGTTATTTTCTCTTTAAAAAATAACTAATACGAAGCACTAAAATTGCACGATCAATTTAACTTAAGCCATATAAAATAGAGATATATTTAATTACGGTTATTTTTTATCATTATTTTAGAAGAAGAAAGTTTAAGTGTATGATATTAAATATATCTATAACCAAGTATAGAGAAGTTAACTATGTTTACAAAGCTGCCACGCTGGGTTGAATATGGCGCATTTACACTGGCATTTATTGCCGGCATTGTGAACGCCGTGGGTTTATTAGGATTTGAACATCAGGCTATTTCTCATTTGTCGGGCTCTGTTACTTTATTTGGCATTAAATTAATGAGTGATGGCAGTGCGGCATTATTACTGTTTAGTATCATAATTAGCTTTATGCTTGGCTCTGCGTTGTCGGGGTTTTTACTCAACGGTGGTTCGTTAAAGTTAGGCCGACATTACGATACTTTATTGTTTATTGAAGGGTTATTACTACTAGCCAGTGCCTACTTACTTTATAGCTCCTTTGTTTATGGCATAGTGCTGGCATCTGCCGCTTGTGGTTTACAAAATGCGCTGGCAACCAATTACAGTGGCGCAGTAGTACGTACTACACATTTAACCGGTATTTTTACCGACCTTGGTTTAATGATGGGCCGCGCATTAAAAGGCGATGCTGTAGATGGCCGAAAATTCATGGTGTTTTTACTGATCACCCTAGGTTTTTTATGCGGTGGTGTAATTGGGTTTATGCTATTTGAATTGTTTTCTGTAGCAACTTTAGTAGTACCGGCTGTTATGTGCTTTATTTTATCAATTACTTATCGGCTTTATCGTTTACGCAATACCGTTTAACGCAAGTTATTTCAATACGTTTGCCTAACGCTTACCATAGCACTATTGCCATATAATCAATGTGTAGGAATATATGAAACGCCATTACTTACCCCCTTTGCTGTTACTCTCTCAGCTACCACTTATAGCCATTGCCAAGCAAAATGATGCTCAGCCAATTGAGCGCATAACAACCACTGCGTCGCGTGTTGAGGCGCTTAGTACACAGTTACCCGTAATTATTAGCGTGCTCAATGAAGCACAATTAAATGCCATTGCTCCTACGCATATTGAAGAAGCCATGCAAAGAGTCGCTGGCGCAAATATACAACGTGGTAATGGCCAAGAATATTTACCCGCGCTGCGCTCACCTGTTTTATCCGGTGCAGGTGCCTGTGGTGGTTTACTCACACTTGAGGATGGTATTGCACTAAGAGCAGCTGGGTTTTGTAATATAAACGAGTTGTTTGAAGCACATAGCGAAATGGCGCAGCGTATAGAGGTACTTAAAGGCCCTGGTTCTGCCCTGTATGGCTCAAATGCGGTGCATGGGGTTATTAACGTGATCACCCCAGATACAACGCAAGATGGCGGCTTAATCGGACTAGATTATGGCTCGTTTGGCTATAACCGCTATAAATTACGTGCTGGCCACGATATGGGCAGCAGTGGGTTAGGTATTAACGCCAGCATTACTGACGACAGCGGCTATCGCGATGATGAAAGCGTAAAACAACAAAAGGTAAACTTACGTCACCGGTATAATAATAGCGATTTAGCGCTTACTTCTGGGCTTACTTATACCCATTTAGATCAACAAACCGCAGGCTTTATTACTGGCCTTAAAAGCTATAAAGACGAGAGCATAGCACAACAAAACTTTGATCCGGATGCGTTTAGAAAAGCACGTTCGTTACGAGTATGGAGTAACGCCACTTGGCAAATAAATGACGATACACTCTCAACAACGGTGTATTTTCGTAACCAAAGTATGGACTTTTTTAAGCATTTTTTACCTGGTACGCCACTAGAGTACAACAGTCAAACCGGTGTGGGGCTGCAGTCGCTTTATCAACATCAGCTAGAGAATAATATTAAGCTTAACTTTGGCCTAGATGGCGAATACACCCGCGCCGACTTTTTACAAAGTCAAAACAAGCCAACTCAAGGCTCGGCATTTTTAGTTGCTACAGTACCCCAAGGTAAGCATTACGATTACGACGTAAATGCCACTTTATATGCACCTTTTGTCAGTGTTGATCTGCAACTAAACGATTGGTTAGTGACTCTTGGCGCTCGTTATGAGCACATGCAATACGACTACACTAATAACATGTTAGCGGGGCGCACGAAAGAAGACGGTACAGAGTGCGGATTTGGTGGTTGCCGATATAGCCGCCCTGAAAGTACAAAAAATAATTTTAGTAACTTATCGCCAAAACTTGGGGTTAGCTATCAGTACACTGTTAATAACCTGCTTTATGCTAACTTTTCGCGTGGCTACCGAGCGCCACAAGCCGCCGAGTTATATCAGTTACAACGCCAGCAAAACACCACTAATTTAAGTGCCGAAATAGCTAATAATGCTGAGTTTGGCTTAAAAGGCGTTTATCAAAATAGTCGTTATAATTTATCGGTTTATGCTATGAGTAAGCACCATACTATTTACCGCGACAGCGACTTTTTTACCGTGAATAATGGCAGCTCGCGCCACCGCGGGATTGAGCTTGAACTTGAGCATGCTCTCACCTCAACTTGGTCAGTTAACTTTGCCGCCAGTTATGCCAAGCATAGTTATACTAATGAGCAAATACTCAATAATATCAATATTAAAGATAATGATGTTGATACCGCCCCGCGTAAAATTGCCAATTTAGATTTAACCTGGCAGGCGTTTAATAACGCCAATGTGGCACTGCAATGGCATCATGTTGGTCGTTACTATACCGATCCTGAAAACTTACACAGTTATGACGGGCATGACATTTTAAGTTTACGAGCACAGTGGCAAATAACAAATAACTTAGCGCTTGCAGCGCGTATTATTAACTTAACCGATACCGCTTATGCCGAGCGCGCCGATTACACAAGCTTTACCGGCGACCGCTACTTTCCAGGGCGGCCACGTAACGCCATGATCTCAGCAACTTATAGCTGGTAAACATCCAGATCGCTCATGTAACGCATGGGCGATTTTTTCATTACTTTTTTAAACATAGTAATAAACGCACTCACCGACTCATAACCTAATAGCTCCGATACCTGCTGCACACTTTGCTGATTAGATAACGCCTGCAGTGCAATTATAATATGCAATTGAGTGCGCCATTTACCAAAGGTCATACCGGTTTCTTTTTTTATTAACCGCGCTAAAGTACGTTCAGTTAAAGCAAATTGCTGTGCCCATTGTGGCAATGTTTTACGGCTATAAGGCTGGCTAATAAGTTGATTGCTCATGTTTTTAATAACACTGTTTTTTGATAGTACAAAGTCTAAAGGTTGAATTGGCATATCCACCAGCTGATCAAATAATACCTGTGCAAGCCGTGCGGTTTTACCCGTTAAGCTATAGTTTTGCTGATTACTTGCCAAACTAAGCATTAACTCTTTTATTAATGGGCTAATGGTTAATGTACAGGCTGTACTTGGCATACCTTGTAAGTTTGCATCAATAAATAAGTGGCATAAATGCGCATTATCAGATGCTCTATTACTGTGCTCTACATTTGCCGGGATCCAAATGGCGCTATGAGTAGGCACCATCCACATTTTTGTTGCCACTTCACAGGTAACATAACCGTGCAGGGCTAAAATTAACTGCCCTTTTGGATGAGTATGCAGCGGAATTTCACGGCTAAGCTGGGCATATTCTATTTTAGCAATAACCGGCTGCGGCATGATTTCAAAGTTTTTTATTTCATTCCAATCTTGGGGAAGCTGCATTTTGTCTGTTTTTAGTTATTTAATGTCTCTTTTACTAAATTATAGTGATGACTTAGCCTTTATACTAGTCTCTATTGCTTCTTGCTAAATAACCAACCTGCTAGGACGTTTACCTTGTTAACTCAACAATCTCAATCTCGCTTATCTTACGCATTATTAGTACTGGGAATTTTACTTATTGCCAGTAACTTACGTGCGCCAGTGACTGGTTTAGCCCCCGTGCTGGACCAAATAATTCTTAGTTTTAATTTAAGCGCATCACAAGCCGGTATGCTTACCACCTTACCGTTAATTGCATTTGCTTTAGCAAGCCCATTAGCCACTAGTTTAGCTAAAAGGCAAGGCTTAGAAGTGTCGCTTTTTATTGCCCTTATTTTAATTGGCTTAGGCTTAGCATCGCGCATGATAGATTCTGTGCCGGTACTTTATTTAGGCACCGCCGTCATTGGGGTCGGCATTGCGATAGGTAATGTGCTGTTACCGAGTTTAATTAAGCGCGACTTTGCACACAAAGTGGCTGTAATGACCTCGGCGTATGTGCTTGCTATGGGTATTTTTGGCGGTAGTTACTCAGCGTTAATTATTCCCCTTGCCGAATATAAACAAATGGGCTGGCAAATTGCTTTAGCCAGTTACGCGTTAATTACTTTAATAAGTTTATTTATTTGGCTACCGCAATTAAAGCTACGCACCAAACCGACTAAAGATCTGGTTGAAAACACCGGTGACGTAAAAGTGTGGCGCCAAGCCCTTGCGTGGCAAATTACTTTGCTACTTGGCTGTAACTCGTTATTTACTTATATAATTATTGGCTGGTTACCAAGCATTTTAATAGACAGTGGCCACAGCGCACAACAAGCGGGTGCGCTGCAAGGCTCATTTCAGGTAGCTTCGGCTTTACCCGGTATTATCTTAATTCCCTTATTAGCAAAACTAAAAGATCAGCGCGTACTCACCTTTGTTTTAGGAGTGTTGGCAAGCCTGTCGTCGATTGGACTGTTGTATATGCCAGACTATGCGTCTGTGTGGTCAATCACTATGGGGTTTTGCTCGGGTGCATGCTTTATATTGGGCTTGTCGTTTATTAGTTTACGTACTCACGACTCACATCAAGCTGCGGCACTTTCTGGTATGGCGCAGTGTATTGGTTATTTACTTGCCGCTACTGGACCTATTATTGCAGGTGCGCTGCATAGTTATTTTGGTAACTGGGCATCTACTTTATGGTTTTGCGCAGGTGCGAGCGCGCTATGTGCGGTGTTTGGTTATTTAGGCGGGCGTAATATTACTATGCGCAACAAAGCGTAAGCGTTAATTAAAAGTGGGCGGTGTAATCATTTGCCCACTTTTATAACTAATTATAGTTTAGTACTTTTTATATATTTAGCTTAAACAGCGCCAATACATTCAACCTCTACAACTGAATTTAGTGCTAACGCTTTTACTGCAAACGCACTGCGCGCAGGATATGGCGGGGTAAAGTATTCAGCATATATTTTATTAAACATTTTAAAGTTATTTATGTCGGTTAGCATAACCGTACACTTTACTATGTTTTTCATACTGTAATTATGCTGCTCTAGGGTGCTTTTTATATTTTCGAGCGTTTGCTTAGTCTCTGCTGCAAAACCACCTTGTGCTAGTTTACCACTGCTTGTAAGCCCAATTTGACCCGACATATACAAGGTATTATCGACCCTTACAATTTGCGAAAAAGGTAAACTTGCTGAGGCCGCATTTAAGTGCTCAATATCACTGTTTTTTGCATTAGCAAAACCACTGCTCAATACACTGGCGAATAAGGTAATTAATGTTATTTTTTTCATCATAAACCTAATTTTTTGGGGTGGTGGCAAATGCAGGCACTTGCACTAAATCGTTCAACCAACTAACGCTAGACTGACACCAAATTTGCGCTACTGGCGTAAACTCATCGCGTTGATCAACCGCCCCTATTCTAAGGCCATATACACGGTTTTCTGTCGCTTCGTTGGTAGCATAAAGTGAGGTGCCACAATTACCACAAAACCCTTGCGCACGTTTATTACCACTTTGCGCCGTTTTTATATATTCTTTAGGCTTACCTTGCGTAAAAGTAACACCGTTAGGCTCACTCATTATTACCGCTCTAAATGGCCCACTCGACATGCGTTGGCAATCACTACAGTGGCACACTAATAGCGTGTTACTTTGTGTTTTCGCTTGGTATTTTATGTCGCCGCAGTAACAGCTTCCAGTTATGTTCATTTTATATATCCATTATTTTTAACGAGCTCCACCCTTAAGGCGGCTTCGGTATTACACGAGTTTTATATTAAAAGTGTACCTGCATAGCAATAAAAAACCACAGCCTAAAGCAACTATTTAGTGCCTCTAAATTTATGATAAATACTGTTTAAACCAACGAAATAAATTAAAAAAGCGTGATTTAGCAATATGCTTATCAGCACTGTTTTTATTAAGCGCATCACGGCGCGCTTGCGCTATATTTGCTTTAGCAGCAAAGCGCAAGCGTTGCTCATTACTAAGATCGTCTTCAAAGTTAAGCTGTAACTTTTTTACCTCACGGCTACGTTTCATTGAACTACACATAGTACTACCTCAAAAAGGCTATTAACCTAATTAGTAGACAGGCTATGTGCGTTTTTTATTTCATAGGATGTTCAATTCAACACGCCTGTAACACTTTAAGCTAACTTAATAAGCCTAAATTGCTTTTTACCACGCTGCATTACCCAAAAACGATCAAACAGCGGAAAATCTAACTGTGCGTGCTCATCTGTAATGGCCTCGCCATTAATTTTAATCGCATTCGCGTTTATTAACTCACGTGCAGTACGCTTTGAGCTGGCCAGTTCACTTTTAACCAGTAACTCAGCAATATTAATTTTCGCGTCGCTAATAGCGTGTACGGCGAGCCCATCTTGCTCTAATTGCTCAAGCTCTGCCAAGGTGAGTGTTTGTACTTGGCCGTTAAACAATAATTGCGTAATGCGCTGCGCGCTTGCTAAGCCTTGTTCGCCATGTACAAAGCGGGTTAATTGCTCGGCTAAAATACCTTGCGCTTGAGGCTTTTGTTGGCTGGTAATGTCATTCGCTTCAATGGCTTCAATTTCTTTTATCGATAAAAAGGTGTAAAAACGCAAAAAGTTGTATACATCGGCATCGTCACAATTTAACCAAAATTGGTAAAAGCGATACGGTGAGGTTTTTTTCGGATCAAGCCAAATTGCGCCGCCTTCCGTTTTACCAAACTTAGTACCGTCTGATTTAGTAATAAGTGGCAAAGTTAATCCATACACAGTTTGCTTATTTAAGCGGCGGGTTAAATCAATCCCACTTACTATATTCCCCCACTGGTCGTTGCCGCCAATTTGCACACTACAACCCAGTTCGCTATTTAATTTAGCAAAGTCGTACGACTGCAATAAAGTGTAACTAAATTCAGTAAACGATAAACCTTGATCAGGGCGTTGCAAACGTTGCTTTACCGACTCGCGGTTGATCATATTATTAATTGAAAAGTGCTTACCTACATCGCGAAAAAAATCCAACACTTCAATACCGCTAAACCAGTCGGCATTATTTTTTAATTGAATTGGCTCGCTTAAATGCGGGTTCATTACACTCTCTACTTGTGAGCTTAAATCTGCTACCCAACCTTGTACGGTTTCTTTACTGTTTAAGCTGCGCTCGGTGGCTTTAAAGCTTGGGTCGCCAATCAACCCGGTTGCGCCACCAATTAATGCTACCGCTTTATGGCCGGCATCATTAAAACGCTTTAGCATTAGCAAAGGTACTAAGTGGCCAATATGTAAACTGCCCGCGGTAGGATCAAAACCACAATACACAACTTGTGAGGTTGCTAATAACTGCTCAAGCTGCGCTAAATCGCTAACCTGAGAAACCAGGCCGCGATGTGTAATATCTTCCAGTAATTGTGTTGTCATTGTATTTATCCCACACACATGTGTTAATTAGTTAGGGTAAAAATACTAATTAAAGCTGCTACACAACCATATATCCCTAAAGGGATAGAAAGTACTTTATATTAATCAATTTAAGTAGAAGCGCTGTTTAACGGTGCGAAAGTAGTATTAAGGCAAGGCAAATATTTATGCTAACTAATCTTACTCGCTAGTGATTAAGTGGTTTAAAAACAGCTGAAAAAACTCACTCAACGAAGACACTTTTAATTGTGCGTAAATACGTTTACGGTGGTTTTTAACTGTACCTAAGGTGATATTTAATTGCTTAGCAATATCGTTAGAGTCGCAGCCTTGCACTAATAGCATAGCTATTTGTCGCTCGCGGGTGGTAAGTTGCTCGTTGGCAAAGGTAGCTAAGCCACGCTCAATTAATTGCCCTGTAGCTGTGGTAGTTAAAGGCCCAAGCAATAATAAGTTATTGCCCCAATGTTGGCGGCATAATGCTTTTATAAGGCTAAAATGAGCTATTAAGGTGCTTTTTTGTGCGGCGCTAAAGCGTTGTTTGCTTTCTAAAAAGCCTAAATAAATAACAATCCAGCGGCTCTCATCTGTGCGCACACTTATACTTAGTTCATCTACCCAACCGGTTTCGTTATAAAACTGTTGCTGGTATTGGGTATAAGCTGCTAAGTCTTTATTTGCGCTGATATCGACTAACCGATACACACCTTCATGGCCACTTTTTGACAGTTCAATATAAAAGGGATCGTTAATAAACGAATTGGTTAAATAGCGCTGAAACAATAACTCGCGTCGAGTATCTATCGAGTCGTATAAATAAATGGGGTGTTTATGGGCTCTACAGCCTAAAATCACCGCGCAGTCAAATTGCACTAAATGAGCAATGTAATTAACTATTTTTTGTGCAAAACCAGTTGAATTGATTGCTTCAACACATTGCGCAATTAGCTCATTTTCAGTGGGTTTTGCAATCATTACTGCCACGGTGTTTTAGTTAAATTAAAAGTTTAATTGGCGTTAGCATTATAAAAATTTGCCTGTTTAATACTGGCAAAATCATTAAAACGCACGCCATGTTCGCGCATTACATTTAGCACTTTTTTACTTAGCATTTGGCGTAAATAAAATGGCTGATTTGGCACAAAGTGATGAATACTATGGGTTTTACCAAAGTTAAAACAAAACAAGTGAAACGGCATAAATACCCGACTGGTTAACACATGGGTTTGCTCCAGCATATTGGTTACACCGCCATAGTAATGCATGCACGAGGTAACAAAATTTAGCGAGCTCGAGCGCACAATATTAGGCACAATTAACACCACCATTAAAAACTCAAATAGCGACATAGTGCTTAATAACCAAGCCGGCGAGCTTTGTGCAAGCCCAGTAAATAAATTAACGCCATGAAATATAATTACGCTGTATAAAACAATAAAGTAAGCGGTGGTAATAGGAAAACCGGCATTAAATATCTTAAAAAAGTGAAAGCCTTTAATTTCTTTAGAAAAACGTTTGGCGTTAATTAATAAGCCTAATAAGCCATCCACAATAACCAACGCGCGTAACAAAGGATTTTTAATACCGTTACCCACTAAGCGCTCTTCTAGGTCTTGTTGTGTGCCTGAAGTTTTATGATGGTGTAAATGTAACTTACGACGATACCAAGGGCTGATAGTATTAGGGCGCATTAACCACACGGTTAGCATCATAAAATTATGCATAAATGGCTGATTACTAAAATACTGTTTATGAATTAAATCATGCTCTAACTCATGCGAAATAGATGCAGCCATAGCAGCTAAAATAATACATAACCACGCAGGAATAATGGCTAAATAATATAAAAAGCCAACCCCAACTAATGCCCCAAGAGATAACAGTAAAATAACCAATCCCAAGGTATTTTGATGCGTTAATAATGGATGCTTAGCGCGTAGCTTCGCCTCTTCAGCCTTAATAGCTTTAACAATGGCTTGAATATTTTCTTTTGCACTTAAATGAGTCATAAATTACAACCGATCAATTATGTTGGGGCGGATAATACCCGAACTGGTAAAAAAAACACCTTTGAGAGTACTTTCTTATGCTCTTTGATACTAGTTGCTAATGCTTTTACACGCTAATTACTGCAAAAAACAACACGGACGCCTCTTCTATTAGCGCCCGTAATTTATTTAATCCTAGCGTGAGCTAAGTTTATGTTAGTTTTTTTGCTGTGCAGCTAAATAGTCAATCGCCAGCTGGCTCATTGCTTTAGTGCCCACTTTAAGCGTTGACTCGTCAACATAAAAATACGGCGAATGGTTGGTTGGTGCTGTTTTTACATCTTGCCCTGTTGGCGTGCCGCCTAAAAACAAAAATAAACCCGGTACTTGCTGCGCATAAAAAGCAAAGTCTTCTGCGCCGGTTACTTTTGGCACATCAAACAGGTTATCTTTACCTACTATATTTTTAAGTGTTGGCAACATTTGCGCGGTAAGCTCTGGGTTATTCACCGTTACTGGGTAACCTTTAAAAATATTTACCTGTGCTTCGGCTCCCGACGCTTTAGCAATATGCGTAGCTGTAGTGGTTAATTTTTCAAAAATTTGTTGGCGGTTATCCATATCAAAATTACGAATAGTGCCTACCATTTCTACACTATCGGGAATAATATTATTACGTACGCCACCAGCTATTTTACCAAACGAGATAATGGCAGGCTCTTTAGTTATATCTATTTGACGACTAACAATATGATTAACCCCTGAGACAATTTGTGCAGCAACTGAAATAGGATCGACCCCACCCCAAGGCGATGAACCATGCGTTTGCTTACCTTTTACCGTTATTTCGAAGCGATCGGCACTGGCCATAATTGGGCCACTACGATAACCAATTTGGCCGCTGTTTAATCCCGCCATAACATGAATGCCAAACGCCACATCGGGTTGATACTTTTTAAATATCCCCTCTTTTAACATTAACTCAGCTCCGCCCTCTTCGCCTTGTGGCGCGCCTTCTTCTGCTGGCTGAAACACAAACATAATATCGCCGTGTAATTCATTTTTTACAGCGGCTAATACTTCAGCTGCACCCATTAGCATAGCCACATGCGTGTCGTGCCCACAGGCATGCATAACCCCAACATCAACCCCATTATACTTGGTAGTTACCAGTGATTTAAAAGGCACATCGGCTTTTTCGGTTACTGGCAGTGCATCCATATCGGCACGCAGCATTACTGTTGGCCCCGGCTTACCGCCTTTTAAAATCCCCACTACACCTGTGTAAGCAATGTCAGTTTCAACCTGCATCCCTAAGGCTTTTAAATGGCGTGCTACAATCGCAGCGGTACGTGTTTCGCGGTTACTTAACTCAGGGTGCTGATGAAAATCGCGACGCCATTCAATCACCTTATCTTCAACCTGATTTATCTGTTTATCGATATTAATATTGGCACTGGCATTAAATGCCCCTAGGCTTGCTAAGCCAATAGCTAATGAGATTAATGAGCGTTTCATCTGTGTTCCTTTTTATTATCTGCCTTTAGCAACACTGTGCAGTGCTGTTATAGAAAATTTTGACGTGAGTAAGTAGATAATGCGCAATGCACTGAGCAATGCAAATAATTACTCAGCTATTTTGAGTTATTATGCAAAACATTTAATAAACTACATAGTAACTAAAACTCACTAGAGTAAAAACACCAATAAAAAATGACGCTGTTTAGCGTCATTTTTATTTAACTTTATTTTATATATTTACAATATAACTAGGGCGTTTTAACTGCTTTTTCTGGCGAGCTAAATACACCTTTAACAACTTGCCAAGTAACCGCTAATGCGCCTACCATAAATACTACATCACCAATGGTGCGCACCCAGCGTAGCGTTACCAAAGTATCGCTTTGCATTAATGCTTCGCTACGTGCATACCAAAGCCCCTCTGATGCGCTGGCAACAAATTGAATAATACCAACCGGTAATAAACTAGTGAATAGCATTAACGCTAGCCCTATATTCATCCACCAAAAAGAGGTTTTCATTAAGCCTTCATCAAATTTTAAATGCGGGCGAATGTATCTTAATATGAGTAGTGTAAAGCCCAGCGCTAAAAAGCCATAAACGCCAAATAAGGCTGCATGGGCATGTGTTGCTGTGGTATTAAGTCCTTGAATATAATACAAAGCAATTGGTGGGTTGATCATAAAGCCCAGCACACCTGCACCTAACATATTCCAAAATGCAACGGCTACAAAATACATTATTGGCCATTTAACATTTTCCATCCAAGGCGCACGCGTTTTTAATTTATAATGCTCCCATGCTTCATGACCAAGCACTATAAGTGGTACTACTTCAAGCGCACTAAAAGTTGCACCTACAGCCATAACGGGTGTAGTTGTACCCGAAAAGTACAAGTGATGGAAAGTCCCCGGAACACCGCCTAACATAAACAACGAAGCCGACGCTAACGAAGCCACTGTAGCCATACGTTTAGACACTAAACCCATATTAAAAAATATAAAGGCCAGTGCTGTTGTGGCAAATACTTCAAAGAAACCTTCCACCCATAAATGCACAATCCACCAGCGCCAATATTCCATTACTGAAATATGCGTACGCTCGCCGTAGAAAAAACCCGCACCATAAAATAAGCCAATCGCAATTACCGACAGCATAAATAAAACCAGTAAGTTTTTATCACCCTCTTTATTTAAAGTGGGTGTAATACAACGCATCATTAATACTAACCACAGCAATATTCCAACAAATTTACCAATTTGCCATAGTCGTCCTAAATCAATGTATTCATAGCCCTGATGGCCTAACCAAAAGTTTAGTTCTGGCGGCATTATTTGCGCAATTGCTAAGTACTGACCAATAAACGAGCCAACTACTACCAATACTAACGCCCAAAACAATACATCAACACCCAGCTTTTGAAACTTAGGATCTTCGCCACCATTAATAATTGGGGCTAAAAATAAACCAGCCGCTAAAAAGCCTGTTGCAATCCAAAATAACGCCGACTGAATATGCCAAGTTCGCACTAAACTATAGGGGAACCATTCAGAGGTTTGCACGCCATAAAAGCCCTGCCCTTCAACGGTATAATGAGCGGTAAATGCCCCTACAAATATTTGAAAGGTAAACAAAGCTACAATTAAAAATAAGTATTTACCTAAAGATTTTTGCGAAGGCGTTAAGTTAAAAGATAAAATAGGATCTGTTTTTGGCACGATTGGCTCTTCGTCATCCTGCCTGCGTAAAAATGCCCACGCCCACACTAATGCTCCAATTCCTGCAACCAGTAACACAATACTGACCAGCGACCATACTATGTTTTCGGTAGTGGGTTTATTATCAATTAACGGCTCATGCGGCCAGTTATTGGTATAGGTTGCATTCCCATCTAAACGCTCAGTAGATGCCGCCCAAGCCGTCCAAAAGAAGAACTCGTTTAAACGTGCCCTGCGCTCAGCACTGGGCAAAGTAACTTCTTTCATTGCATAGTTAGCACGGGTTTGCTGCAGCTCAGCTGCACCACCAAACAACGCATTATAATAATCACTGGTTTGCGCTATTGCCTGCATACGTCGCGGCGATAAGCTCACAGTGTTGGTTTTTGTATTATAAGTATTTGTTCTATAATCTTTTTTAAGATCATAGCGCAGCATATGCTGTTGCTGCTCATTGAGTTCATCGTATGCTGTGCCAAATTGATCTTCTGCAGCTAAATTTAACCAACTCACTAACTCGCGATGCAACCAGTCAGCTGTCCAATCTGGCGCTTGATAAGCTCCATGCCCCCAAACCGAACCTAATTGCATGCCACCAACAGATTGCCACGCAGTTTGCCCGTCAAGTATTTGCTCTTCTGTGGTTAACACTTTGCCACTTTCTGATACAAACGCGGCTGGTATTGGCGGTGCTTCACGGTAAATTTCTGTGCCGTAGTAACCTAATAATGAAAAGGTGACTGCGACGACCCCTAAAAGGGCCCACCATAACCTTTTATATTCTCTCATTATTACTCTCCTGTTAAATGTACATGACGCAATTTTATAGCGAAGCTTTATATTACTGATGTAACTATTGATAACTTATAAAGCGATCTTTGCAAATCAATAAACTAGTAAGCCGCTTTAGCAACTGATAGTTATTTGTGATACGACAAATTACTTACAGCTTACTCTTAACATACAGTAAATATCTGAGCAGAATATGTGTCCAGATCAACATAATCGCCGTTAGCGACAATAAAAAAGATTACACAATAGAGTTTTAAAGTTACTTAATGAGTGTTGTGCAAAATTAAGTGCACTAGGCTATATTAATTACCCCAAGGAAAGGTGGTGGGTTCAAGCTAAATCGTGCTAGAACATGTGAACTACCCATCGACGCCACTCCGTGTCGATCAATGGGCTTCTACAGCCTTGACTTAGAGACTAGGCTGCTTCTTTTTTCTCAGTTCCAACAGCAAACTTCGATAGCTTGAAGACTTTCGTTTTAATGGCTGATTTCTGCTGAGATGTGGGGGTAACCCTTGCGACGATCCCAGCCGCAATTAAATCTAATTCACCTGTTTTTGCTATGCTTTTAGCCGCTGACAAGTCTCGGTTTTGGTAAGTTTCACAAGCCGTACATGTGAAATATCTGTCGTTCAATGTTAAAACATGATGTTGGCCGCATTCAGAA
>NZ_JADYXG010000023.1:0-55457 GCF_015864415.1 Pseudoalteromonas sp. SCQQ13
CGGGTGTGATCACGGGGAAATATCTCAGCATCAGCCTTCAAATTGTAGGCGGGAGTTTACCTCGCGCTTGGGCTTTTGATTGCAAATTTGAGTTTATATGTCGCGTTGGCGACGGCAACCAAAGAAAGGCAAACGCCGACCTCTCTTTGGAATCTCACAGCGCCCCGAGGAGCACACTATATCCTCAATTGTAATTAATAATATGAACGTAAACTCCGTGTATTCGCCGTCCATGGCAAAGTCACGGCTATCGCGCATTGCCTAAAGGGATTTAGGTACTTGGAATTTGTCGGGAACAAAATTCCGCCATGCGCAGCTATTATTCATCATTAATTCAATTTCGGGTGTGATCACGGGGAATTATCTCAGCGTCAGCCTTCAAATTGTAGGCGGGAGTTTACCTCGCGCTTTGTTTTTAGATCCGAGTTTAATTCGCGTAGTACTTTGCATAACTCCTTAAAAACTCTGTTTTCTAAATGGGGTTTTCAACCATTGTCTATAATCTTTATCCAATTGCGGAAAATGCTGATACAGCATATTTTTTAACTCTGCTGCAGTGAGTTTACTGCATGGCGATTTTTGCTCGGCTAGCATGATGCTTTTTAAAAACTGTTTGCCTTTATTAGAATCCATCAAAAAATATATAGCAGCCCAACTGCTCGCATAAAGTTTAGTGTCATCGCCTGTTTGCCACGTGTCATCTAAACCTATCAACCAATTAATAGTAAAAACACTTTGCGCTACGCGCTTATTATTTACCCAGCCAGGATGTGGCTCAACACTAACTAGTTGCATGCTGTTTTTGGTATATTCAAAATACTCAGCTAACCCCTCATTGAGCAAGCGAGGAGTCGAGCCTAATATTGCTTTGTTAACCGCATGCACCGCTTCGTGTACCGCTGTGCGCATAGCACTTTGCTCATTTCTATAATTTATTAAAGCTGAGTTGGTAGAATGAAAATACATACCATCGGTGTTTGTTGGATCGGCCCCGCGCAGTTTAATTGCTTGCTCATAGCTTCTTCGTGTTGCAAATACAGTTAAATTTAACCTTACTTTTTTTAATGCATCAACACCTATAATTTGGCCATACACCTTAAAAACAGTATTGAGCTTTATACGTAACTCTTCAGTAAACGATGGCGGTAAGTTAGCTGCATGTAGCGTTAATTCAAAGTAATCAAGCGGCTCAACAAAATCTGTGTCGAGTGTTGCTACCTCAAAGTCAGGCTTTTTATCACTAAAATGTGGTACGCCATTGCTATCTGTCCAGGTGTAAATATTGCCATTACGCTTATATTTAACTTTACCTAATGATACATCTACACAGCGCGTAGTGTCGGCTTGTGGTAAATGGTTTTGCATTGCAGTTTTAGAAGAAAATGACGGGGCAGCAGCCGTTTTTACAACGGTTAGTTCAGGCTCTTCTGCCATTTCAACTTTAGTTTTTATATCTTCGTAAATTGCCCTAAAACTGCCAATAGGATCATGATAATTGAATACCCGTCCTGTTAAATGATTAGCAATAAGTGCCGATGCAATTAACAGCACAATAAATACAAATAGCACTCGCCATTGTGTGTTTAACATATTTATGGCCGCTTATTCCACTGCTCTTCAAATAATCGTTTTTGCTCACCGCGGTACTCACTGCACCATACAAAATCGGATGACTCCATTCCCTTAGCTCGGCAACGTTTAGGTAAAGTATAAAACTCAGACCAAGCTTTAAGCTTACCTGGGTCGTTATAGCTATCACTATAAAATTGCATATTCGGCATTTTTGTGTGTAATAACGCGTTATTACTAGTGCTATAAACGGAAGATCGTTGATGTGTTCGATTGGTTTGTTTGGGGTTATCACAATGCTTTGCAAGTTCTTCAAATAAAGATTTGAATCGTGCTTTTAATCGCTCACCTTCTTTCACTCTATAGCCTTGACGCAACCGTGAACGTATTGTTTCACGTTCTTTTTCAATTCTGTCGCAGCGACTTTGTGAGTAGGATTCGTATGCTTGAGGTAACGTTGTAAATATGGCAAGTAGTATCAATAAAATCCATTTAATCATTATTTATCCTTAAATTGAGTGCTTTCTTCCTTTGAGCTCCTAGAGTGAATATAAGGGATTGGATATAAAATAGAAACAGATAGTTTAGGGGAATTACTAAGTCGTGCTTTAGCGCAATAGTAAAAGTAATTTTGTAGGCGTTAAGTTTGCTGACGCCAAAAGCGCAACTTTTGAATTGTAGGCGGGAGTTTACCTCGCACTTGGGCTTTTAAATTGCAAATTTGAGTTATATGTCGCGTTGGCGACGGCAACCAAAGAAAGGCAAACGCCGGCCTCTCTTTGGAATCTCACAGCGCCCCGAGGATCACACTGCTTCCTCAATTTAAATTAATGATATGAACGTAACCAGCGTAGATAGGCCATCCGTGGCCTAGCTACGCTTTTTAACAGCATCCATGCTGTAAATTACTCACCATTAATTCAATTTCGGGTGTGATCACGGGGGAGTTGTCTTAGCAGCTGCCTTTAGTTCAAC
Organism: Pseudoalteromonas sp. SCQQ13; assembly: GCF_015864415.1. Classification (NCBI taxonomy): domain Bacteria; kingdom Pseudomonadati; phylum Pseudomonadota; class Gammaproteobacteria; order Alteromonadales; family Pseudoalteromonadaceae; genus Pseudoalteromonas; species Pseudoalteromonas sp. SCQQ13. Next base: position 2,545 of record NZ_JADYXG010000023.1, read on the forward strand.
AATGAGTTAATGCTTGTTTACATTGCATTTTTTAGTAAACTGAATGTTCGCAAACAGGGAGTGGTTTTAATGCAGCAAATTGGTATTTACGAGCAGTTAATTACGCAAGTAATTAAGCAAAACTTAAATCGTGATCAATTTTATGTAGGTGAGCGCCAGCTTGAAACGGCCGAAGCCGCAACATGGCTTTCACGCTTTTTAGGTAAGCTTGTTGAACATGCGATTGATGCAATCCCTAATTCAAAAAAGCGCTTAGAAGAACAAATTGACCTTGCCAACAACCTTGTACTTTGGCTTAAAGATCACATTCGTGATGACGAACTAATCAACGAAAATCTTATCGACAGCCAAGGCCGAATACTTACCGCGCTATTTAATACCCAAAACCCTATTGCGGCCAACCTTAAAGATTACTCAAGCGATATATTCCCACTCACAGGCCTTACACAAAGCGAATTATTTAGCGGTGCTAATGCAGGTATATCGCTCGAAACCGAGCTAAAGCGCGAGATAAAATCGTCCGACACTATTTATTGGTTGGTCTCATTTATAAAATGGACAGGGCTGCGCATATTTAAAAATGAGCTGGAAGCGTTTACCAAAAGCGGCAATAAACTCAAAGTTATTACTACTTCGTACATGGGCGCAACGGATGCTAAAGCCGTTGAGTTTTTAGCAAACCTACCAAATACCGAAGTAAAGCTAAGTTATAACAATCAGCAAGAACGCCTACATGCTAAATCCTACTTATTTATGCGCAATACGGGTTTTCATACAGGGTATATTGGCTCGTCTAACTTATCGCATTCGGCGCTTACCAGCGGCCTTGAATGGAACTTAAAAATTACCGCACAAGAAATCCCACACATAATAGCCAAAACCAAAAGTACCTTTGAAACCTACTGGGAATCAAAAGACTTCGAGCTATTTACAGGCGCTGTTGAGTGTAAAGAAAAGCTCATTAATTCACTTAACGAGCAACGCGGTGTTGGGCAACCAAGCAGCCTATTTTATTTTGATATAACACCAAAAACTCATCAACTCGCTATTTTAGAAAAGCTAAGTGCTGAGCGCAGCGTACATAAGCGTTTTAAAAACTTAGTGGTTGCCGCAACCGGCACAGGTAAAACTATAATATCGGCGTTCGACTTTAAAACCGTTTACGACAAAAACCCAAACGCACACTTTTTGTTTGTAGCCCACCGCGAAGAAATACTAAAACAAGCGCAAAGCGCTTACCGTGGTGTGCTTAAAAATAACGACTTTGGTGAGCTGTGGGTAGGTAACTACAAACCACAACGCTACAACCAATTATTTGCATCAATCCAAACGCTGAACAGCCAAATTGAATCGCTAAATTTAACTCACGATTATTACGACTACATAGTAATAGACGAAGTACATCACGTAAGCGCTGCCAGTTATCGCGCTATATTAAACCACTTTACGCCCACAATATTACTTGGCTTAACCGCAACACCAGAGCGACAAGATGGTGCAAATATACTCGATGATTTTTGTGGCGTAATAGCCGCCGAAATTCGCTTACCAGAGGCAATAAACCAGCGCCATTTATGCCCATTTCAATACTTTGGACTAGATGACGACACCGACCTAAGCCAAATAACATGGCGAGGCGGCCGTTACGATATAAGCGAGCTAAGTAACCTTTATACAGGTGAAAACAACCGCGCTAACAAAATTATATCCAGCCTTGCCGATATCGTAACCAATGTTCACGCTATTAAAGCACTCGCGTTTTGCGTAAGCCAAAAACACGCTGAATTTATGGCCTCTAAATTTAACTTAGCAGGCATAAACGCCGATGTACTCACCAGCAAAAACACCAATGAGCGCGCGGCTAAGCAACAAGCACTGCGCCAAGGCGAAATACAAATACTCTGTGTAGTTGATATTTTTAACGAAGGTGTCGATATTCCAGAGGTTGATACTCTGTTATTTTTACGCCCGACTGAAAGCCTAACGCTGTTTTTGCAGCAACTAGGCCGTGGTTTGCGCCTGCCCGATAACAGCCAAAAGCAGTGCTGTACCGTACTCGACTTTGTAGGCAATGCTCGCCCAGAATATGACTTTGCGAGTAAATTCCGCGCACTCATTGGTAAAAGTAACCAGCCAATAAAAACCGAAATCGAAAACAACTTCCCGCATCTACCGCTAGGTTGCCGTATAGAGTTACAAAAGCGCACACAACAAACAATATTAAAAAATATTCAGCAAGCCATAAACTCTAAACGCCGTTTACAGCAGCTGATAAATAGCTATTCGCAACATACCAATGACGCGCTAACGCTAAGTAACTTTTTACGCATAAACCCACAAGTCACGCTTGAGGATATATACAAACCAAAAGACGGTAGGATCGGCGGCTGGCATTGGTTAAAGGACGGTGAAATACCTGCAGAGCAAGCCGATATTTACGCCGCGTATTACCGCGCAATCAACACCCAATTACTCGGCTGCGACTCGCTCAGCTACTTATGCTTTTTACGTGATTTATGTAATAACGATTTTAGCTTTATGCCAACAGCACAAAACCAACAGTACGCACTTATGGCGCATTACAACTTTTGGGATTCCACTGGCACAAGTTTAGGCTTTAAAACGCTTGAACAAAGCTTACAAACGCTTATTCATCCAGCGTTACAGCACGAACTTGCACAAGTAATCACGCTTTTATTAAACCGCATTCACCAACAAGAAAGCGATTTAGCGTGTTTACCTAATCACGCCATAAAATTGCACAGCCGCTACACGCGCCAGCAAATACTTTCTGCATTTGGAGCGCACTCGTTTGATAAAAAATCGACAGCCCGCGAAGGCGTTTTAGAGTTTAAAAACCAAAATCTAGAGCTATTATTTGTAACGCTTAATAAGTGTGAAAAAACCTACTCACCCACCACGCTGTATCACGATTACGCAATCAGCCCCACCCTATTCCATTGGCAAACGCAAAACAGCGCTCGCCCTGAACACGGCCGTGGCCTTAGTTATATTCAGCACCAAAAAACTGGCAAAACCATCCTGTTATTTGTGCGAGAACAAGGCAAAGACGAAAACGGCAGAACTATGGGATTTGTAAACTACGGCGAGGTTAAATACCAAAGCCATAACGGCAGCCAGCCAATGAATATAACTTGGGAGTTAACAAACCCCATGCCAAGTAAAATGTGGCATGAGGCTGGGAAGTTAGCGGTTGGGTGATTAAAAATTAGAAAAGTCGTCTATGAATTATCTCCAATCTATCAACAAACACACCTTCCCCGTGATCACACCTGAAACTGAGTTAATGATGAGTAATTTACAGCATGGATGCTGTAAAAAGCGTAGCTTGGCCATGGATGGCCTACCTACGCTGGTTACGTTCACATCATTAACGTAAGTTGAAGATAAAGTGTGATCCTCGGGTGCGCCGTGGGATTCCAAAGGGTGGACGGCGGTATGCACCCTTTGGTTGCAATCGCCAACGCGATTAAACCTCGAATAGAGGCTTTTAAACCCTTTAAATCTTCATGCAAAAAAACAATTTATGAGCGCGATATAAAATAGCACCAACATATTAATTACACCGAAATTCAAAAGCTTCGCTTTTCGCGTCAGCAAGCTCTTCGCCTACAAGTTAAAGCGCGATATAAAATCGCACCTACAACTATTCCACAACTACCTGCTTAAACCGCGCAAATGTTCGCATGCTTTCATCAGCAATCATTACTTCATAATCTGGGTTTTGAGCGATTAACTCATATTGCCCATTTGGTAATTTATTAACTTTGCGCAGTAAATACTGCCCATCACCGCTTATATCGTCTCGCTCTATCGCGACTATTTGGCCGCGCAGCGATCCCGCTTTATCGGATGTTATAAGCTCAAGTAGTAGTAAGTCGCCATCAAGTATTGGGTTTTTACCGCCATTCATTGAGTTACCCGATGCATGCGCAAAAAAGTGTACTTGTGGGTCGAGCTTTCCTGCGCCAATTGGCGCAGCCATAAATTCCATATCGCTTTCATCCCCTGTTTTAAAATGCCCACAAGCAATTTTTATATTGGGGAAATACGGCAATTTGATTACTTCATTTACAGTTTTTAATTGGCTTGTAAAAAGCTCCTCATCATTACTGCTTTCTGTAGGAATAATATTTACGACTGAGTTATCAACTTGCTCTTCAAATGAAAGCAATGCTTTGAAGTGGTGGTTTTGAAGCTTAAAACCTATTTTTTGGTAATAATCTTTACCGTCTTGGATATATTGCTGCCTGATTTCGGCAAGTGCGTTCTCATCTAGCTTTTCCCACAGTACTGAGTCAAACGAAATAATGTTGAGGTCTTTTGCGTGATAAATAAAACGTTTACGCTCGAACTTTTCAAACGGGTTTGCTAATAAACTACGAGTTAAATAAGCAATATCGTTTAAGCGTTCTTTATCATTGAGTGGGTTTTTGTCTTTTTCTGCTTGTCCGAACTCTTGTTGTAACTGCTTGTAAAAACTTTGATATCGCAACACAAGTTTTGAAATTTGAGCTTCGCCTTGTGCATTACACTCACTTATAAAGGCAAGTAAAAAAGTAATTTTATATGAGAATGAATAATCTCGGCTTTGTAAAAATTCAAAGAAATCATCTCGTCTTGAATCTTCAGTACGTTCTTTAATATTTTTGTCTATTTTTATTTGTTTTAACTGTGATTCACTAAAATAGTTTAAAGTATGTTTACCAAATGGGTGCGTTTTTTCTGGGGTAATATCTCCTTTTTTAACCCAACTTTTTACCGTGCCTGTTGAAATAAATAACTCACGAGCAAGCTGCTCTTCATTTAGCAAACCTCCAAACTCATGTTCAAAAGTGAATATGTTTATTTTTTCAATACGGCGTTCACCTTCGTATAAACGATCTAACTCAATCGCTTCGCTTTCGGGTGTTGGAGCCTCTGTTTTTATTATATTTTCAAATGGCTTGTAAGTAGAAAAGTTAAATAAGCCATGTACTGACATTGGTTGCAAAGCTGCGCCATAGCTATCTACGACATCGACAACAATAAGCGCTTCTTTGTCTTTGTAATTACGCGTACCACGCCCTAATTGCTGGGTGTAAAGTACTTTAGACATTGTGGGTCTTGCCATAACTAAAATTTCAGTTTGTGGCGCATCCCACCCTTCGTTAAGTAGATCGCAAGCACATAAAAAGCGTATATCCCCTTTTTGATATTCATCAAGCCCTTTGCGATCAGAGCCATGTACTGCTTGTGCGCTAATTCCATGCTTATTAAACAATTGCGCCATTCGTTGGGCGTGCTTTATGTCGGTGCAAAACACAACACCTTGCTTTAGTGGCTGACCCTCAATTAAAGGTTCCGCAAAGTATTTATTGATTAAATCTACAATTAATTGATCGCGCGAAGGCACTAGTACGGTTTTATTTAAATCAGCCTTTACATAGTCTTTGCCGTTAAAACGTACTTGCGATAGGTCAATGTTAGATTGAAGCCGGTAAGCTCTTATTTGCGGAGCAAGTCCTTTTTGGATTGCTTGCTCTAAAGTTAAGTCGACTTTGTAGCGACCAAATATATCTTGCAGCTTTTGGGCATCGGGTCTTTCGTCTGTTGCAGTAAGCCCTAATAGTGTTTTGGGTTTAAAGTATTCAATTACTTTTCTTAACCCTGTTGCTACTGCATGATGAGCTTCATCAATCAGAATATAATCAAAAGATTGTGATTGCATGGTACTGTAATGGCGCATCATGTAAGCACTCGTTTGCACTACAACATCAAGTGTTGGATCTGTTAATAACTCACCCACTATTAATTGGGGATGTCTTAAACCTAATCGCTCTTTTAATTGTTTTTTTAAAGCTGTACTAGGTACTACTGCTAAAGCTTTTTTACATATACCAGCATCAATTTGATTTTTTAAATCTTCTATAAATACTTCTGTTTTGCCTGTACCAGTAGGTAAAACAACTAAAAAAGTACTTTTACCTTTCTCGCGCTGATTTGAAATACTATTCACAGCTTGATCTTGATGATCTAAAAGCTGAAATGATAAATCACGCTCTGCTAAGTATTTAGGTGCAGCACTAAAGCTTTTAGGATCACCGAAATAATCACGCATTTGATCACTAAATTTATAGTCATCGCTCATACCTCTGCTTGACCACCTAAAAACTAAGTAGCCATCGTAAACTAATGAGTTTTGCTTAAATAATTGCGAACGATAGCTTCTTAAACCAATTATAAGCGGGTGATGATAACGCTCTCCATTAAGTTCAATAGCTATATTACTTTGGCTTTTAGCACCATTATTTCTTGTTAAGACAAAATCTATATAGCGGACATGCCCTGCACTATCAATGTATTTACTTTCAGCTTCAAGTGCGTGTAAATATTGAGCGCCGAACACGTCTTCAAATAAGCAGGTAAAATTATACTCAGGTGGGGTTGGATCAGTGTGGGTTTCGGTGCGTTCGGCTCCAAATTTTTTTATTTTATCTAATTGTTGTTCTTCTGAACCAAGAAAAATATCAAGATCGGCTTGAAATTGCGTTTGTGTCTCAATTGATAAAGAGGTATCTAAATCATAAATAAAACGATACAAGCCTTGATACTTATGCATCAACTGGTTTTGGTGACTGGTGTATTCAACGTATTGATAGTCAGATAACTTTAATTGAAAAAGAGTTGTATCAATAAATACAGCTGGACTATTGTTTTTTATATACAGTCTGCCAACGGTATTTTGTTCTAGTAGCTTATAGCCATATTCCAGCAGCGCTTGGTCACAGTATTCAAACTGGTTTGTAATACTCATATTCATTATAGCTATTCGCCTATACTGGTTAGACGTTGCATTAGCGCATTGAGCCACACTTCACTTTCGCGCCCAGGCCGTTGATCGACTGTTTGCCATTGTTTTATTATTTTAAGTTGAGTGTGCTGATCAATTAATGCTGTTAAACCATTTTCAGTTAAATCGGTAAATTCGCGACCATTATGCACACGCTCTGTATCGCCATATTTAAACGATACATACAAAACACCATTTGGTTTTAGTGCATTTTGTAGGTTTAAAAATACCTGTGGTAATTCAGCTTTTGGCACGTGTAATAAACTGGCGCAGCACCAAATGGCATCGTATTTATTAACACAATCTAGCTGCTGGAAGGTTTTAACGTCGACGGGTTGTTGTAAGTAACTGCTTGCTAATGCGGCAAGCTCTGGGCTTGCATCAAACGCACTCACAGTAAAACCCTGCTTTTTAAAATAAGCTGCATCGCGGGCACTACCGCAACCTGCATCTAAAATATGGCCGTGTTCGGTAACGTGTGGCAAAAACTCAGCATACAGCACTGACATATCAACATTTAAGGTTGAATCACTAAAGCTTTGTGCGTTTTGATTGTAGTAACTAAGTGTGGAGTTTGACACGAGACACACCGCTCCTTGGCTTATCTGTTAATAACTAACGTATTATTAAGTTAGTATTCATTTAAAACAATTTACCTGATTGGTAAAAATAAATATAGGCTTATTAGTTATATAACCAATAAAAACTACGCCGTTATCATTAATACGCGCCTGCTTTTACAATTATGTAAATTTAGCCTTAACTTTTAAACAATTAAGTACAAGCTTTTGTTATTACTAAATTTAAAAAACCACACAACACGTTTAAATTAATCCGAAGGTATAATCGTGCCTACACATTAAAAGCTGCGCTTTTCGCGCCAGCAAGCTCAACGCCTACAGCCCATAAGCGCGAAGTAAACTCCCGCTACTCTTGTACATTAACCTTGGTTAATTTTTACCTAAAGCCTCAAGCCTGACATCTAAAACCTGCTCTTGCCATACGGGCTATTTTTTAAGTTTCTTTTACCTTTCATCTTTGGCTTTGGATCTGTATAATTCGCCAGCTAATTTACCCTATTGTCTGGTTCTTGTTTGTGGCGTTTTGCTGCAGCCTATCCCTGTCAGTACTTTTTCTAGGATTACATTTTTTTGATCTCCACCGCAAATATCACGATGCAGTTTGGCGCAGAGCCGTTGTTTGAAAACATTTCAGCTAAATTTGGTAACGGTAACCGTTACGGTTTAATTGGCGCTAACGGCTGCGGCAAGTCGACTTTCATGAAAATTTTAAGCGGGGCACTTGTGCCAAGTGCCGGTAATGTATCTATTACTCCTGGGTTAAAAGTAGGTAACCTAAGCCAAGACCAGTTTGCGTTTGAAGAATTTAGCGTAGTTGACGCTGTAATTATGGGCGACGTGGAGCTTTGGAAAGTAAAGCAAGAGCGCGAACGTATTTACTCTTTGCCAGAAATGAGCGAAGACGATGGCATGAAAGTAGCTGAGCTAGAAAGCGTATTTGCAGAAATGGACGGTTACACGGCAGAAAGCCGCGCTGAAGAAATTTTGCTAGAAGCGGGTATCGATAAAGAATTTCATTATGGCTTAATGGCAAACGTAGCGCCAGGCTGGAAACTACGTGTGCTTTTAGCACAGGCGTTGTTTGCAAACCCTGATATTTTGCTACTCGATGAGCCTACCAATAACTTGGATATTCATACAATTACCTGGCTTGCTAACGAGCTTAACAAGCGTAAATGTACCATGATTATTATTTCGCATGACCGTCACTTTTTAAACTCGGTATGTACACACATGGCCGATATTGATTACGGTGAGCTGCGTATTTACCCTGGTAACTACGAGAAGTTTTTAGAAGCTGCTGGCCTACAACGTGAGCAATTACTTGCTGAAAACGCGAAAAAGAGCGCTGAAATTGACGAACTACAAGACTTTGTTAACCGTTTTGGTGCTAACGCATCTAAAGCGAAACAAGCAAGTTCGCGTGCTAAAAAAATGGATAAAATTAAACTTGATGAAGTTAAATCGTCAAGCCGTATGAGCCCTTCGCTAAGCTTTGACGAAGGTAAAAAAATGTATCGCCAAGCGCTTGAAGTTAATAAAATTGGCCATGGCTTTGATGGCGAAATGTTGTTCTCTGGCGGCGACTTATTACTTGAAGCCGGCGCTAAGCTTGCGGTAATTGGCGAAAATGGTGTGGGTAAAACTACCTTTTTACGCTGTTTAGTAGACGAGCTTAAAAGCTTAGAGGGCGAAGTTAAGTGGTCTGAAAATGCTACTTTTGGTTATTGCCCGCAAGACAGCACTAAAGATTTTGATAACGACTTAACCTTGTTTGATTGGATGTCGCAGTGGCGCACCGCTAAGCACAACGATTTAATGGTACGTGGCATGTTAGGCCGTTTGTTGTTTACAGCAGACGATTCAAACAAAAAAGCGCGTAACTGTTCAGGTGGTGAAAAAAACCGTTTGTTATTTGGTAAGTTAATGATGCAAGACGTTAACGTACTAGTAATGGACGAGCCTACAAACCACATGGATATGGAAGCCATTGAAGCACTTAACAATGCGTTAAAAGACTTCCAAGGTACGCTTATTTTTGTAAGCCATGACCGTGAGTTTGTATCGTCACTTGCTACGCGTATTATTGATATTAAAGATAAGCAAGTAATCGACTTTCAAGGCTCGTTTGACGAGTACCTAGCCAGTTGTGAAGAGAAAAAAGTAGCGTAATAACAGCTTTTAAATACTCTATTTAAGTATTAAGTAAAAACGGTGCTAACTTTAGCGCCGTTTTTTTGTGCTTGTTATTTGCGTTTCGAGCTTGGGCTTTGGCCTGTGAGCAATTGTTTTTTAAGTAATTAACTCACAAAGAGAGTATGAGGCGCTGCGCTTTAGAGGGTGAAAAGAGCTGTAAGTTTCGAACTGCGGATAAAATGGAACAGCTCTACTCATTTACTCTCATTATCTACTCTTTGTGCAATTTTTGTAGGCGGGGCTTTATGCCGCGCATTTTAAATTTAAAAGCCTATTCACAAAGAGGCTATGAGGCGCTGCGCTTTCGAGGGTGAAAAGAGCTGTAAGTTTCGAACTGCAGATAAAATGGAACTGCTCTACTCATTTACTCTCATTACCTTCTCTTTGTGCAATTTTTGTAGGCGGGGCTTTATGCCGCGCATTTTAAATAATAGAATGATCGCTTTTAAAATAAGCGACGTAATGTAATGTGAAGGGCTTAAAAAGTTGGCTGTCGGGTAACCAAGGTCACTGTGTATATCCCCCTTCGCCATGTAAGTTAAAAAAGGTGTATTTTTTGATGATTTATACACCTTATTTATTTTTGTAACTTAATTTAAAGTATTGAATTGAGTTAAGTAATTGTTCAGCTTAGTCGCGTTATTATGCAATCTAACTTATTGTTTTTCCCTTTGACATTATGTTGTTTTAAGTAGTTTTTGCCAGCTCACCTTGAGCTGGTTTTTTTTGCCTAATTTTTATCAATAGCGTCTAAAAATGTCTAATTGCTGCAAACTAACGTTAATTACCTAACCAGCGCTATAAAGTGTTTAACGAAACAGCAACCTCCTCTAGTACCCTGAATCTGTGCATGTTAAAGTTGCCTTAGCGATTTATTGATTTTATTTATTAGGCGTACTATGCGTTACTTTTTATTACTATTGTTTATTTGCGTAACTTTTAATTCTACAGCAATCATTGCTGCTGAAGATGACCCTTTTTCGGCTCCCACCGAGCAGCAACAAAACCAAGCTGTTGATGGGCTAGCTGCTCCTATGTATAAACCGCTAATGGAGCGTTATATTCTTGATGAGCTTAGAGCTGTGCGTCAAGATCAGCAAAAACTGCGTGAGGATGTAACTAAACAAGTAACTCATGCCCAGCTAGATACCGCTGACCGTGCAATTACCTATACTACTGATACCATTAACAATGTATTTTTTATTATTACTGCTACCGCATCAATTTTAGTATTAGTTGGTTGGAACTCACTGCGCGATGTTAAAAATAAAGTAGAAGACATAGTAAATACCCGAGTAAGCGTTATTACCGATGAGTATGAAGATCGCTTAAAAATTCTTGAAGAAAAACTGCGCGTTCGCTCTGAAGAAATACTCAGTAACCAAGAACGGATTTCGGTCACTAATGAAGTTCATTCACTGTGGATGCGGGCTAATTTAGAAAGTGATTTTGCTAATAAAATTGAAATTTTTGACGAAATTTTAAAACGTAAACCCGAAGACGTAGAAGCTATTGCTTATAAAGCCGATGCACTGCTAGAAATTAACGACACAGCACAAGCTATTGAGCTATGTAACCAAGCAATAGAGATAGACAGCGATTATGGCTATGCTTATTGGCAACGTGCGTGTGCTTATGCGTTAATTCATGAACATGCCGATGCGTTAGCCGATATTAAAATGGCGTTAGATTACTCACCTAACTTACGCAATGAACTACTGCACGAGAGTGCGTTTGCTAGCCTACACGACAACGAAAGCTTTAACGAAATTTTGAGTGCGACTAGCGTTTAAAGTACAGATCTATTGCTTTACTGAGCAGCTCGTCGAGCTGCTCTTCAAACTCTACTATATTTATTTGAAAGTGATCAAAGTACAGCTTGGCCTGAACTTGCGATAAGTTGCGGCTATTTACGCTGTATTGACGTTCACTTTTTTGCTTGTCGTAACGAGGGGTAAATAAAAATTGCGCATAATATGGTGATTTAATATGCTTATTAGCATAGCGACAAAAATCTTCTATGTGGCTTAGCCCTTGTGGGCCTAAACAGCCTGGCTCTACCCGATACTCTAGGCGAATTTTTTTCTCGTCGTTTAACTGCATTTTGATACTTACTTACCTAGTTATGGGTTATCGAAAAAATAACACACGAATTATTTTACCATCTTTAACTTGATAGCTTGAAATAAGCTCTGAGCGTTTATCTATTACGTTTTTATCTACTGAGCAGGTTTCTGATAATTCATGATCAATTACTATGTCGCCATGTACTATGCGTTTAATTGGTGATGAATGAATGCATTTTAGCTTTTTAAACATTAAGCCATAACGGGCTATTAGTTTTTCTTTACCTTTAAATAGCAGCTCGTTAGGAAAAATATAAAATTCAACGTCTTCGGCATAAACCCGAATAAACTCTTCAATATTACGGGCGTTATAGGCTTTAACTAATTGTTCAATTACAGCTAATGATTCGCGCGATTGTTTGGCTTTTGTTTGCTGTTTTTGCGTTAAGGCTTCTTTAGCTTGCGTTACTACTTGCTCAGCTTTGGCAATAGCGGCGGCTTTTTCTTCTTTATTTTTAATTTTTTCAACTGGCTTAGGGGTTTCGGTGCCAAGTACTTTTGAGTCGTCTACTTTGTTAGGATCAACAACTGGTTTTGTTAATACTGCTTCTTTATGTTCTAGGGTATTGAGCCTATCTGTAGCTTGTTGCTTTGACTCGTCGGCAGCTTGCTGCTGTTTTTCAATTACAGGCTTAGCTTGCTCTGCACTGCTTTGCGCCGTTGTGTTGGTTTCTTGCTCTGTTGCGTAAACAAGTGCCGCGGCACCAATAAATATAAAAGCAAAAACGATAGGTAAAGATTTCATAGTTTTCCTAAAATGAGCACGAAATACTGTTAGGGCGCAACATAGCAAATTTTACGGTTTTGGGGTAGTGATTATCTGTTTAGTACTAGAGCATGTTTGGTATTTAGCATGGTTATTGCCCATTTAAAGGAATAACCACACTAAATAGGTACTTATTTACCTAAAAACCAAACATATTGCTACACGTTCAAGCGGGCAAAATACACACGCCTAACTACCAATATTGCTCAACCGTTATGTGGCCGGGGGTTCTACGGCGATTGCGTTGGTAATTTTGGCTTATTAGTAATTCGGTGGTGTCTTTTACCATTTGCGGATTACCACAGATCATAAACTGTGCATTTTCGGGCGTGGCATCTAGCCCAACGTGCGAAAACAATTGCTTATTAGCTATCGCATCCGTTATTCGTCCGTGCAACCCTACATCAGCTTGCTCACGACTCACTACGGGAATGTAATTTAACTGCTTAGGATGAGCTTCAAGTAGCGTGTTTATAAGCTCCTGATAGCTTAAATCGTCATTTAAACGTACACCATGTACTAGGTTTATATGCTGATACTTTTGCCATACTTCGCTCTGTTGTAGCATGGATAAAAATGGTCCCAAAGCGGTGCCGGTACTAAGCATCCATAACTGCTCGCTGGCGGGTATTTCGTCAAGGGTAAAAAAGCCCGTAGCACGGCGCTCTATTAATACATTATCGCCTGGTTGTAGCTTGGCTAAATGCGATGAGAGTAAACCGTCAACTACGTTTATTAGGTAAAACTCTAAATTGGGGTCATCGGGGGCATTAACGTAGGAGTAAGCCCGCGCAATGCGCTTATCGCCATCCATTATAGATAGCTTAGTAAACTGCCCCGCTTTAAATGGCTCAACGTCGGCATTTACCGTTATGCTAAATAACGAGTCTGTCCACCAAGTAATTGTTTTTACTGTTGCATCAACCCAATTAGACATAGTTAGCTCCTATATTATCGGCTATAAAGTATTAAGGTTACTGACTTACTTTAAATGTGCGTTTTAGAGCTTAAACCTTAACATTAAGTAACAAATACTTATAGAGTAATTAGCTGCCAAATTTTACGAGTGAAAATAGGAAATAAATAAGTAGAGCTAGATTTATTTTTCACACAATCCACAGCTCTTTTCACCCACTAAAGCACAGCGCCTCATTGCCTCTTTGTGAACAGGTTTTAATTTAAAATGCGCGACAACAATTTGCACAAAGAGAAGACAATGAGAGTAAATGAGTAGACATAAAACACATTGTTCTTGGCTTTGTTATTCCTCTAAAAGCGCAGCGCCTCATACCCTCTTTGTGAATAAAATGGGCTTAAATGTTTTTGCAAAAAGAGGAGAAAATGAAAGTAAATGAGTAGACATAAAACACATTGTTCTTGGCTTTGTTATTTCTTTAAAAGCGCAGCGTCTCATACCCTCTTTGTGAATAAAATGGGCTTAGATGTTTTTGTATAAAGAGCAGAAGGTGTGAAAGTATACAAACAGGTTTTAGCGCATTACGCCAGTAAGTTGCTTGGCTGCAAAATAATATCTGGCTTAAACTTAATTTGTAGATGCAGAGCTAACTCACGTTAAAAGCTAAAGTTTAAGCATAAAAAAAGCCGCATAAATGCGGCTTTGGGGTTTAGTCTCACTTCACTTTGGGCGTGTCTCCAAAATTTAGTGAATACGTTACCAAGGAACTGTTTTACTTAAATAGCCAATTACTTAGATAGACTCTAAAGCAATTTTAACCATTTCGTTAAATGTGCTTTGACGCTCGTCAGCAGGAGTTGCTTCGCCAGTGATCACATGATCACTTACTGTGAATAGCGCCATTGCTTTTGCGCCATATTCGGCTGCAACGCCATATAAACCGGCTGTTTCCATATCAACAGCAAGCACACCTAATTTATCTAAATCTTTATAAAAAGTGTCGTCGGCTTGATAAAATGTATCGGTAGTAAATACGTTACCTACTTTTGCTTTAATACCAAGATCTTTTGCAGCATTTACGCCGTTTAAAAGCAGGTCAAAGTCAGCAATTGCTGCAAAATCAGTACCGCGTACACGGGCACGATTTACATTTGAATCGGTACATGCACCTTGTGCAAAAATAACATCGCGTATTTTAACGTCGCTACCAATACCGCCACACGTGCCAATACGAATCAGGTTTTTAACCCCAAAAGTAACAATTAGCTCACGCGCATACAAAGACATTGATGGAATGCCCATGCCCGATCCCATAATGCTTACTGGCTTACCTTTGTAAGTGCCTGTAAAGCCAAGCATGTTACGTACACTGGTTACTTGTTTTGCGTCATCTAAAAAGTTTTCAGCAATATATTTTGCGCGTAGCGGATCGCCTGGCATTAATACTGTTTCGGCGAAATCACCTACGTTTGCATTGATATGCGGAGTACTCATTAATCTTTCCTTTTTATTTAGATGTAGTTAGCTTATCTATAAAGCCATCACCGTATTCAAGCGCAGGTAAGTTAAACCATTGTGCTAAGGTTTGACCTATGTCTGCAAAACTATTGCGCTCACCAAGTGGGGTGTCGGTCATACCCGGTTGGTAAGCAATTACTGGTACGTATTCACGGGTGTGCTCAGAACCTGGAAAGGTTGGATCGCAGCCATGATCGGCAGTAATAATTAGTAAATCATCGGCTTTTAGTGCGTTTAATATAGTTGGCAAATAATCGTCAAACTCTTTTAACGCTTTTGCATACCCAACAGGATTACGACGATGACCAAACATTTCGTCAAAGTCGACCAAGTTAGTAAATATTAAGCTGTGATCGGGCGCACTTTGCATTAATTCGTTGGTTTTTTTCAGCAAGTTTATTAACCCTGGTGCTTTATGCTTTTGGGTAATACCTTGATGTGCGTATATATCTGAAATTTTGCCAATACTTATTACTTCGCCACCGTCTTTTGCTAGTACGTCTAGCAATGTAGGAGCTGGCGGTAACACCGAGTAGTCACGGCGATTGCTGGTGCGGGCAAAATCTTGATTATTTGAACCCAAAAATGGCCGCGCAATCACTCGTCCTATATTCATTTCATCAAGTAGCGACCGTGCAGTTTCGCAAACCTGATAAAGCTTTTCTAGGCCGAATGACTCTTCATGCGCGGCTATTTGAAACACGCTGTCAGCTGAGGTGTAACAGATAGGTTTACCTGTTTTAACGTGCTCTTCACCTAGCTGCTCTAAAATAGTGGTTCCTGATGCATGGCAGTTGCCTAATATGCCTGGGATACCGGTACGAGCAATAAGCTCGTCAATAAATTCTTGTGGGAAGCTTGGCTGAGTTTTAGGAAAATAACCCCAATCAAATAAAACGGGTACTCCCGCCATTTCCCAATGGCCTGATGGCGTATCTTTACCGCTCGAAAGCTCTTTTGCGTATCCCCATGCACCTTGCGATGCTGAACGATTTGACACTAAACAAGGCTCTTTACCGGCCGCTTCGCAGGCATCAATTAACCCTAACTTTGATAAGTTAGGTAGCGATAATGCTGTGCCTGTTTCGTCATAATATGCTTTTAGCAGATGTGCTAAAGTATTCGCGCCAATATCACCAAATTTATCTGCATCTGGTGCTGCGCCAATTCCTAAACTGTCTGCCATTAGGATAATTGCTCTTGCCATTGTGACCTCCCGTTATTCAATATGGTTACTTTATCTGCTCTTCGATTTTTACGCACAGGACATAAGTCCTGTTTCATATAACCTAAACATTATAAATTTACGCCCTTAAGCGAAGCAAAAGAGATTAATCGTGTCTTTTTTGCTATTGTGATCTACCAACAATATATCTTCCTGTGTGGGTGAGAACTTTAGTGACACGAACTATTATAGCCATTGCTGGCGCATCAGCGTCGGGTAAATCTCTTTTTAGCCAAACAATTTACAATGAATTGGTTAATGAACTTGAACCAGGCGCTATCGCCATTATCGAAGAGGATGCTTATTATAAGGATCAGTCGCATTTACCGTTTGCACATCGTACGCAAACTAACTACGACCATCCTGATGCATTTGAATATAAGCTAATGCATGAGCATTTAACACAACTTCGTAACGGCCACGCTGTAGAAGTACCTATTTATGATTATGCACAACATACTCGCAGCGAAACAACGCGGTATGTAACTGCAGCTAAAATATTAATCGTAGAAGGCATTTTACTACTTAGCGATAAAGCGCTTAATAAAGAATTTGATATTAAGGTGTTTATAGACACTCCCTTAGACATTTGCTTAATGCGTAGAATGCAACGCGATATGGAGCAAAGGGGCAGAACATTACAATCTGTTGTTGAACAATACCAAGCAACTGTTAGACCGATGTTTTATCAATTTATAGAACCGTCAAAGCATAATGCAGATCTAGTTGTCACTCGAGGCGGCATGAATCGCGTTGCGATTGATATAATAAAAAGTAAAATTAAACATATTCTTCAAGAATAGTAACGGGAAACATTTGTATGACAACTTTTATGAGCGTAGTTGGCATGTTTATGCTGCTAGCTATTGCGTTTGCGGCGTCAACTAATCGCAAAGCAATAAAGCTTAGAACGGTAGGTATCGCATTTGCGATGCAAGTAATTATTGGTGGTTTTGTATTATTTTTTGATGCAGGCAAAAATGCATTAGCAAGTGTATCTTCCGCTGTTTCATCGGTTATTGGTTTTGCTAACGACGGTATAAGCTTTTTGTTTGGACCTTTAGCATCGCAAGATACATTAGGGTTTATTTTTGCTATTCAAGTACTGCCGGTAATTGTGTTTTTCTCTGCGTTAGTGGCCGTGTTATATCATTTAGGCATTATGGCGTGGGTTATTAAGATTTTAGGTGGCGGCTTGCAAAAGCTGTTAAAAACCTCACGTACTGAATCGTTATCGGCCACTGCTAATATTTTTGTTGGCCAAACAGAAGCACCGTTAATTGTTAAACCTTTTATTGCCACTATGACCAAGTCGGAATTATTTGCCGTAATGGTAGGTGGTTTAGCAACGGTAGCAGGCTCTGTTATGGCCGGTTACGTAATTATTGGTATTGACCTTAAGTATTTAATAGCAGCTAGCTTTATGGCGGCTCCTGGTGGCTTTTTAATGGCCAAAATGATTGTGCCAGAAACCGAAACGCCTAAAGACAATTTAGCTGACTTAGATTTAGATGATGAAAAGCCCGTTAACGTTATTGATGCAGCCGCATCGGGTGCTGCAAGTGGTATGCACTTGGCACTAAACGTAGGTGCAATGCTACTTGCTTTTGTAGCATTGATTGCATTGTTAAACGGTTTATTAGGCGGTATTGGCGGCTGGTTTGACTACCCGACATTAACGCTGCAAGAAATTTTAGGTTATGTATTTGCGCCTGTTGCATGGTTACTTGGTGTGCCATGGAATGAAGCAATACTAGCCGGTAGCTTTATTGGTCAAAAGTTAGTAGTGAATGAATTTGTTGCTTACTTAGACTTCATAAATTATCGCGATACGTTAAGTGCGCACACACAAGCAATTGTTACTTTTGCACTGTGTGGCTTTGCTAACTTATCATCGATAGCCATTTTACTAGGTGGATTAGGCGGTATGGCGCCTAGTCGGCGAAAGGATATCGCTCGCTTAGGGCTCAGAGCAGTGTTAGCAGGATCTATGGCTAACCTTATGAGCGCCGCAATTGCTGGATTTTTCCTCTCGCTAGCTTAGAAACTTAATGAGATGAACCACTGTTGCAAAACAATAGGATAGTGCTTTAAGGGGTTAAAGCTCTATCTGACTTGAACGATACTTCATCAAGGGCCGCAAGGCCCTTTTATCGTTTTGGGCTTATAGAGAGGTTTATAAATGAGCTTAAAGGCTAATCTTTGAATAATATAATAAAATGAAAAACCACCTGCCAACCACCACCTTTAAACACTAAAATGGTATTCACCACCGACCACATATCAACCTCAGATAACAGTCCCCTGCCATAAGCGCAATATAAAGCAGTAATAAGCAGTAAAAAGCGTGCGAGGTAAACTCCCTGCGGCTCCTATAACCATTAACTTGGGTGGGATTATAACTACTCGCTAATAATTAAGAAGTTGATAGTTGATTGATAGTTGATTGATAGCTCAAGCCTGAGCGCTGTCTCTTTTCGTATTTACGGCTAAAGCTAAACATTGAGTTTGCTTAGTTACTCTATTGAGCTTGCATGAAACACCTGACGCCTAAAATATGAAATATAAACCTGTTTTTACCTCATGCTGGCATTTCATCTCTAGGGTTTAAATCACTACTTTGTGATCTCATCACCTTTACGAATACGTTTTTCGTACTACGAGCGTGCGGCAGGTAACAAGCTACTCACCCAGGGTAAGTTTATACCCAGCACCAAAAGCACAGTAAAAAGCGCGAGGTAAACTCCCGCCTGCTTTTGCAGCCATTAATTTGGCTGGCGTTCTAACTGCTCACTGATAGTTGATTGGTTGATTGATAGTTGATTGATAGTTGATTGATAGCTCAAGCCTGAGCGCTGCCTTTTGCATTTACGGCTAAAGCTATACACATTGAGCCTGGCAAATTCTGCCTGAGATATAAATCCTGAAACCTAGAGCCTAAAGCTTGGAGCCTGGCACCTGTATTTTAGCGAAGCTTGACTAGTTAAGTTTAATACGTTGAAATACAATACTGTGGGGGGAGTTACCGAGGAATACCAAATTTTAGGCATAAAAAAAGCGCCTTAAGCGCTTTTTTTCATTTTACTTAAAAAGTAAAATTATACAGCTGTGATGTTATCAGCTTGTGGACCTTTTTGACCTTGTGAAAGAGTGAACTCTACACGTTGGCCTTCAGCTAAAGTTTTGAAACCTTCGCTTTTGATTGCTGAGAAATGTGCGAAAACGTCTGGGCCATTTTCTTGCTCGATGAAACCAAAACCTTTAGACTCGTTAAACCACTTAACTGTACCTGATACGATGTTTGACATTGTAATATCCTGATATAAAAATAAAAATATGCTCATATGAGCGGGTATAGCAAAAAATGAGATGGTACTTTAAAAACTTCAGGACGGTACTACAAGTATTACTTATACAACATCGAAATGGAGATTTATAGATTACATACTTTCTTTCTAGCTGCGGCCCACTATATAGAAGTTTTAATTTGTGTCAAGCTTATTATTCAAATAATTTAAAATATTAAACCTTGTTTAAATTAGTTAAGGGTCTTTCAGTTACTCTATTAAATTAGCAATAACGCTACGGTTACGACCATGCTCTTTTGCATAGTACAGTGCGTTATCGGCTTTTTTAAATACTTGCTCAATATTAGTGCCGTGCTCTGGGTAACTAGCAATACCTATTGATATGGTTATGTAACCAACTGTATCTATATATGACGACTCAACTGCAAGGCGCAGCCTTTCAGCTATTTTAAATGCACCTTCACTGTTTTGATTAGGTATTACAAGTACAAACTCTTCGCCGCCAATGCGCGCAACAATATCGTCTTTGCGAGCAATACTTTGAATAAGCACGGTTAATGCTTTGAGTGTTTCATCGCCTTTGTCATGGCCATATGTGTCATTTACGCGTTTAAAAAAGTCGATGTCTATTTCTAAAATGGTAAATAACGTTTGTTCGTGGATTAGTTTATCAAGCCATACTTTTAAGCTTCTGCGATTATGAAGCCCCGTTAGAGGGTCTGTTTGTGCATCGTGGCGTAACTGCCCTATTTGCAGTTGTAAAACACTTTCACCTTTTAACATTGCTGTTTTTAATTGCTGACTTTCAAAATACCATGACTTAACTTTTTTCAACTCACTTTCATGATTCAATTCATCAGTTCTATTTGCAATATCAGCTAGTCGCTTAAGTGGCTTAGAAATAAAATGCGCAAACAAGCCGATTAAAATTAATGTGATTACAACCGTTGGTAAAGTACGCTTAATAACCTGTGCAACTAACCCATCTAGCGGGCTCAATGTGCTCTTAACAGAGCGTTGCACTACAACTCCCCAGTTAGCTAATTTAACTGGGGCATAACCGGCAAGCATGCTTTCGTTTAAGCTATTTACAATGTTGGCACTGCCACTTTGTCCTTCTATAACTTTATTTATAACCTTGTTGTGAGCTATTTTAGAACCAATACGCGCAGCTTGTGGGTGATACAAAATCTGTTTGTTTTTATCAACAACATAAATGTGCGTTCCGCCTTTAAAGTAATCTTGCTCTAATAAATTATTTAAAATGCTGCGCTCATTTAAATACAACGAGCCGCCAAGATAACCTAAATAGTCGCCGTTGTTAGAAAACAGAGGATGTGAAATAAAAACAATTAAGTTACCTGCTGCCGACATATACGGCATGCTAATAATTGGTTTTTTATGTTTTCGTGCTTGTAAGGCTCCTACTGAGCCAAGCGGTTTATTAATAACCAGGGGTAAATTAGGGTAAGTTGCAACGCTTATACCGTGAATATTTATAACTACAGAGTTAAAGCTATTCGTTTGTAACTTTAACCGTGCTGCTTCCTCTTTTAAAAATGCATCATCGGTTATGTTTTGTTCTAACTTGTTTGCTGAATAAGCTAGTTGTTGCATGGCCGCTTCAAGAAAGCTGTCTGTTGCTGAAGCAAGCTTATTAGCATAAGCGTAATTACTGTGTAACGTGTAGTTGATTAACTGCTCTTTTTGCACTTGATAAGTAGCATAAAAACTACTTACTAAGGTGCCAATAGAGGCAAGCAAAACAAGTAATAGTATAAGAAACCTGAGGTTTAATGTTGGTAATAGTTTGTGAAACACCCTGTTTATACCTCACGTACAACTTGCATGCATAATATATTCAATACATTTTATACTACCTGCTTTAAAACCAAGAATCTAACCAACTTTAATAATGTGCAGTACTAATTAACCTAAGCTCCGAATAATAAACCTATCTCAAGCATTTATTGACGCGTAAATTCGCCTTGTTTTCACTGAAAACTTATGGCTAAAGAAAATAAATCTAATTATAATTCAAAACGTTAATAAATCTCTTAACCAGAGTTCCGGTTAATTATTGTCTACCTATCGGTAGACAATAATTATAAATGTGTTGTATCAAGTTAACTTTTATAACTGTCGATTAATTTATTACACAGCGTTATCCACTGCTTCGGTTGCTCTTTACCTTCAACCCTGCGGCCAAATAAGGTCATAACTGTGTTGCTGCTCTCATCAAAAAACTCTATTGAGTGCACCACAGTATTACCGTTATCTGTTGGTTTTTTAACGATAAAAGCACGCGCTAAATCTTCATTTTTAATATGTAAATTAAAGTCTTCATCAAGCACGTTATACCAAGGCCCTACTTGCTTTAAGTTATTGAGTGATCCTGAGTATATTTGCACCGCGGCATTGTTATTTACAAAAATCATTACCTCGCTTTGCTGCTCTTTTAACGTGCTAAATATTAACGGTAAGCTTGCGGTTGGTATTTCTTGTGCCCAATTGGGCTGTGCAAGTTCAAGTGCTTGTATTCTGCCTACTTTAAACTCGGTTAATAATGCCGGAAAATGATGCACATCTTGCAAGTTTTCCCATGCGGTTAAAAAGCCCGCTACATTTATATTTTCTTGCGGTGTGGTCTCAAGCTCTTGGGTTTTGATTGGCTCTACCACTAATGTAGTGCTTTGCTCTGGGTCGCTATATTTACTAATTAGCGCCTGATACGCAGTTAAATTAGTTTTATCGGTATTAAATATTTTATGAACAGCTCGGCCATGTTTATCAAAGCACTGAATGCTCACCATGTTATTTAACTTAACAGCAAATACACTGGCCCATTGCGATAAAAACAACCTTAAATCTATGCCTCCTGGGTTAATTGCTATTCCCATTTTTTTATTATTACGCTGTGAAGTATATAGTTTTTCGTAGCAGCCTTTAATTTCACTCACTACAACGCCGTTGCGTGTAAGTGCCATTACATGCTCTAGTTTTTTTAACCCTTTGAGAATGTTTTCGATTTGATTAATATTTAATTTAATTGCTTGCTGCCCTACTTGAGAAGCAATAAGTTGTGCTTCTGTGGTGCCAAGTTGTACGGCGGCATCTACACTGCGAATATTGGGCTGCGCTACTTTTAATGTTTGATATTGGTTAACTAAGGTATTCATAATTTACTCCTAAAAGGTAATGGCCTAAGTGACCATTACGGCAACTTAAAATTTAAAACTAATTTGCGTTTTAATATTACGGCCAACACCATAGTCGCCAATGGCGCCTGTAGTACCCGCTATAACTTGGTATTCTTTATCAAATAAATTATCTATTGCTAAGCGGGCATTCCAGCTGTCGTTAATATCCCAACTGGCGTTTATACCGGCTAAAACATAACTTTTATGTTGCTGCTCAATACCTGCTACAAGTACAGTGCGATCATTAACATGTTGAATATTAAAGCCTGTTTTTAGCACGTCGTTAAAAAAGTTTAACCCACTACTTAGTGCAAATTTATCTGCTGGTAAATACCAAAGTGGTTCATTGTTTTGGTTTTCACCTGATATTCGACTATAAGAAAAGTTGGCATAACCTAGGGTATGTGCATAATTAATTTCAAACTCAATGCCGTCTCGTTGGTTTTCGCCACTATTGTTATAACGCGCTGCGGGTTCGGGATTAGTGGCTATATTGGTGTTTGATTGAATTTCGTCATCTATTTTTACTTTAAAATAAATAACACGGGCAGTTAAAGCATCTCTGTTTGTAAATATATTTTGGTTTTGGTAACTCGCACCTATTTCTTTATTGGTGCTGTTTTCTACTTTAAGTTCGAGTGCCGGATCACGCCCACCATATTGATCATAAAGCTCATCTATTAATGGGGCTCTAAATCCTTGCTGATAACTTGAAAAAACAGCTAGCTGGTTATTAATTTGATAGTGAGCGGTTAATGCAGGCACCACTTGAGAGTGATCAACATCGGTATCTAAATTATTAAATGAGTTGGCAAAGCTAGAGGTTGCTGTGGTTTTATACTTTTCATAACGTAGCCCTGTGGTAAGCGTTAATGCCTGCCAAGTAAATTCGTCTTGTAGGTAAACGCCTATGCGTTTTTGAGTGCCTCCGGGCTGTGATGTTATTTCGTTTTGTATTGCTTGCTCTGCATAATCAATACATTGATAAGTTTGCATGTCTAAATTAAGGCATGGATAACTTAACTTGGTTCCCACTCGATCTTTTTCAGAATATTGCATGCCATAGGTTAAAGCATGCTGTTTAATTAAAGATGTATTCGCAATATCAAGTGTGGTTATGTTGTATTCGTAGTTAGACTCTAAGCCAATAAAATCTTTTAAAGTGCCTGAACCATCGCTTTCAACAACCTGACTTTGGGTGCGCCCTAAGCGCGCTGTTAAATTTACATAAGGATTATTGGCGGGGTTAAGCTCATAGCTTAAATTAGTAACCGACTGTTCTATTTCTCTATATACCGTACCCCATGCGCCAGGATCGGTAGTATTAAACTCGGTGCGCTGATTGTCTTCACTTTTTGTATACGACAATCCAATTAAGGAGTCTTCGTTTAAGTAGTACTCTGCTTTTAAAAGCAGCGATTCTGCCTCAATACCCGAATTATCAAGCGTTTCACCATTTGATAACTTAAAGTCGCCACTACTGCGTTTTACATACGAAGTAAGTATATCTAATGAGTCGGTAGGGCGTGCATAAGCATATACGGTACCGTTATTTTCATTATTATTGCCATGGTGACCTAGCTTAACTTTAACGCTACCTTGCTCACCCGGTGCTAAAAAGTCGCTGGCATCTTTAAGTTCCATTTCTACCACACCACCTAAAGCACCACCGCCATGCAAAACAGTACTTGGTCCACGTTTAACATTTACAGAGCGATAAAGTTCAGGATCTGAAAAAAAACTCCCCATTCGATACTTTTCAAATGTTTGAATTGCACCATCTACGCTTATTAACACATCTTCTGCGTCACTAAAACCACGCACATTAAACTTTTGCCCCATATTACGTGGGCCACCGGTTGCAGTAACGTTAGGAATACTAATAAGGCTGTCGAATACGCTACTAGCAAGTACTTGCTCTATTTGTTCTGCGTTAATAACATTAACGGCTTGAGCTGAATTTAATGCAGACTTTGCGGTACGGGTTGCCGTTACGGTTACTGCATCAAGTGCTGTAACCGGCATATTAGTGTGGTTAGGGTTTTCAAGATCAGCTGCCATTAAGGGCGAAGACAGAGTGGCAAGGCAAGCTGCCAGTTTGGTAATACGCATTATTTACTCCATTTAATAATTATATTTTGTTTACTCTTTTGCTCTACTTATATTGAATGCAAAAAAGTTACATAGCGCTTTGGGTTAGCCCCTACTGCCTAAAGCACTTTGACTATAACAAAATAAACACCAAATGATAATAGTTATCAATCGCTTTTAACTAAAATATTTGCAACTTGATACTTTTCAGCAGAAAGTTTAGCTAATAGCTTTACTAATTCGCCGCTAGGTACTTGCTGATCAACCGCTAAATACAGAGGTAAGCTTTTTTTACTGTTTTTTAAGGCGTTAATCGCTTCATTTAACGAAGTAAATGATTCTTTTTCGAGGGCGTATTGAAGTTTATTATGCTCTAACCGAATACTAAGTACCTGTACATCTGCTTGTTGTACCGGTGTGCTGGTGTTTTTACCTGTATCGGGAAGCGTTACATCAAGCATATTTAACTTAACAGCTGCTGTAAGTAATAAAAAAACCAGTAAAATAAATAACACATCAAGCAAAGCGGTTAAGTCTGGCACTAATTGCGCCGCTGTATTACGCGGTGGCAAGCTAAGCATAAGGTGAGTCACTATAGGTAAACTTATAATTTAAATGATTGATGATTCTTGTAAAATCATTTTGTAACCCTTCTAGTATGGTGTTTAATAAGCCGCTAACTAATAAACATGGAATAGCAATAACTAATCCAGCCATGGTTGAATACATAGCTTCCCACAAGCCATCAGCTAGTAAAGCAGGCGTAACCGCTTGATTAGTTTCGGCAATGCGTTTAAACATAACGACCAACCCCCACACAGTACCAAGTAACCCCATTAAAGGGCTTAAAGAGGCCAATAAACTCAATATGTTTAGCCGTTTTCGCCAATCAATTAAGCAGTCTTGTAAATACAATTGGCACCATTGAAGACGTTGCTCACTGTGCAACAACTGCTTAGCTTGCAGCGTAATTGCAAATTGACTTGTACCTAGTTTATGTTGCTTTAATTGCCACTTAGCAATAATTAAAATAGTGCTGCGCTCCAGCACAATAGCCAAAGCTATAATTGACACCAATAGTAATGGCCAAGCCATAATACCTACCGCATTAAAAGTTGACTGCATGTTATTACTCTTTGTTATACGTTTAACGAAAACCGAATTGGCACGCTAAATCGTGCTTTTATCGGGTGGTTATTTTTAACAACAGGATGAAACTGCCACTGCGCTACATTATTTAAAGCAGCTTTGTCGAGCTCAGTAAATCCGCTGCTTTTTAACACAGTTAATTTTGCTATATGCCCCTGCTTATTCAACTCAATTTGCAATAACGTAACCCCTTCGTAACCTCTTTTTTTAGCTCGTAACGGATACGTTAACATTGGCTTAGGGGCTTTAAATAATGGCAAATCAGTTACGGTAACTAATTGATTAGTAGCAGAGTGTTGGTTACTTAGTTTTGTGGTACTAGAACTAGGCGCAGCAGGCTTTATTTTATTTTTGTTTGCTGGGGCGTTTTTTACAGACTTTTTATGCTCAGTGTTTTTAGCTGTGTTAACCGGTTTGGCTTTAGCTGGTTTTTTTGGCGGGTTATCTATTATTTTTTTTATATTTTCAGGTGTTTTTTTTACTACTTTAAGGTGCTGCTTGGTGCCCGAAAACTCAGTACTAACATTATCGTTTTTAACTACAGACGCTGTTAGTTTTGGCTCAGCTGGTATTTTTTTAGCTACTTTACTGGCGTTAACCTGGGTTGAGTTAATAATATTAATTGCCACACGATCGGCTTTTTGCCCCTGCGAAAATGTCATAGCTTTAGGGGAGACAGGTTGCATAAACAACCCAATATAATGAGCAACTGCTGACAGTAATATAAAAATAGTAAACTTCATAGCTTTTAAATCTAAATGATAACTGTTATTGTTCGTGTTTATTGATAGTATCAACATTGGATTTGTTATGAAACCCCTATACACATATTTAATTACGCTTACCCTGTTAACATTTGCTTGTAGCAGTAATTCAGCTCCATTCTCGGCACAAAGAATTGTTGTTTCGGGAGGCTCAATAACTGAAATTATTTATGCCTTTAATGAGCAGCATCGTATTGTAGGTGTAGACAGCACCAGTGTATTTCCAAGTGCTGCGACTAAAAAACCGCAAATAGGGTACGTACGAAAAATAAGTACAGAGGGGATATTATCGCTCAGCCCAGATTTACTCTTAGGCGAAGCCGACACAGGACCTCAAAAGGTAGTAGAGCAGCTAAAAAGTACGGGAATAAACATGACCATACTTACACAAGAAGATAACTTTTTAGGTATTGAAGCTAAAATAAAACACATTGCACGTTTACTCAATGTACCTAAAAAGGGAGAGCAACTTGCAAATAGTTTGGCAATAGACAGAGCTGCTTTAAACACTGTTTTACAACAAAGTACTTATAAGCCGAGAGTACTTTTTATTCTTAATGTACGCAGCGGGCAACCTATTGTAGCCGGGGCAAATACCTCTGCAAATGAATTAATAAATGCCGCTGGAGCAATTAATATTGCAGCAGAGCACATACAAAATTGGAAACCGCTTTCAACTGAAGCGGCCCTTGCTCTTAATCCAGACGCAATTATTACTATGGGACGACACGGCGACACCCCTATGGAAAACGTCTCAAAACTAGCACATTTTAAGTTCTCTAATGCAGTTAAAAATAAGCAAGTATATAGCTTTGATGGCAGTTATTTATTAGGCATGGGCCCACGTACACCACAAGCGGTAGTTGAGCTTGCAAGTGTTTTACACCCTAATGCTAAATTACCTACAGCGTATAAGTTTCGCTTTGCTAAAACCTCTCAACCTAACATTGAGCTAAGTGAGTAATAACTATGCTGGCATTAGGAAGTACGCTATTAACCGAACAAAAACAGCGAAAAATGGCCATTCCCTGTTTATTTTTAGCCTGTGTTTTTATGTTTTTTATTGCACTAAGTAAAGGGGGCGTAAATTTAAGCTTAAGTGAAATAGTCGCAATAATTAACCAGCTTGAAACTGATAGCTTAAAAAACGCTATTATTTGGCAAATACGCTTACCACGCATAGTGTTAGCCATGGTGGTAGGTGCAGGGTTAGCCGCGTGCGGCTGTGCTATGCAGGCAATTTTTAGAAACCCATTAGCCGATCCGGGTTTAATTGGTGTGTCGAGTGGTGCAGCACTTGGCGCTGTAGCCACTATAGTATTAGGCAGTAGTTTATTTGCTAACTTTAGCAGTACCTTGGGCGTTTATGCGGTACCGGTTGGCGCATTTATTGGCTGTATTAGTGTATGTGTATTTATTTATAGATTAAGCGCTCACAGTGGTCAGTTTACAATTATTAGCTTATTACTAGCTGGTATTGCTGTTAATGCCATTGTGGGATCGCTCATTGGTGGGCTTACATTAATTAGTAACGAGCAACAACTGCGCGATTTAACATTTTGGAGTATGGGTTCTTTAGCCGGTAATCACTTTGCAATGATGCTGCCCTCTTTATGTATTATTGTTTTGAGTGTGGTTTTATTACTACGCCTAGCAAAACCTCTTAATTTATATTTACTAGGCGAAGCGCAAGCTAAACACTTAGGTATTAATGTAACGAGGCTTAAAAAGCAGGTATTTATTTGCACGGCATTGTGCACCGGAGCAGCTGTCTCTATTACCGGTATTATTGGTTTTGTTGGTTTTATTGTGCCGCATATTGTAAGGCTTGTTTTAGGGCCCGATCATCGTTACTTAATGCCAGCAAGTATTTTAGGCGGCGCGCTGCTATTAAGCTTTGCTGATTTATTTGCACGCACTGTAATGCTCCCTGCAGAGTTACCTATTGGCTTAATAACCAGTGCTATTGGTGGCCCTTTCTTTTTAATTATGTTGCTAAAAACTTATCAGCAACGGAGCTTATAAATGCTGTGCGCTAATAATGTATCGGCCCAAATTGGGCAAAAAAAACTACTCAAGCATATTAACTTTTATGTAAAACCTAACGAGTTAGTGGTAATTATAGGCCCTAATGGGGCGGGTAAATCGTCGTTATTAAAAGCTTTATGCGGCGATATAAAAATTAATAATGGCGATATTACGCTTAATGACCGCTTGCTTAGCGACTACTCAATAGCAAGTTTGGCTACATTACGCGCTGTGCTTACGCAAAATTACGAACTCGACTTTCCATTTAGCGTAGCTGAAGTGGTTGATATGGCGCACTTTGCCCATCAAGCAGACTATAGTAAACAGCAGCTTATGCATTTTTCAGAGCAAGTAATGCAAGCACTTAGTGTAACGCACTTAAAAACCCATACCTTTACACAACTCTCTGGCGGAGAAAAACAACGCGTACAACTTGCGCGGGTATTATGCCAAATTCAGCCTAGCCTAGTTGCCAATAAAACACCTTACTTACTAATTGACGAGCCCACCTCTAGCTTAGATATTTTTCATCAATACGATGTAATGGCTCAAGCTAAAAGTATTGCTAGCCAAGGCGCAGGAGTAGTTGCCGTGATCCACGACCTATCGCTTGCTGCCAGTTTTGCAGATCGAATTTACATGCTTAATAATGGCGAGGTAGCAGCATGTGGTACACCAAAAGAAGTGCTTACCCCTGCGCTACTTAAACGGGTATATAATATTAACGCCAGGCTTGAAAATAACACCAGCGAGGCTATGCCACACATTCAAATGTGTTACTAAAATACTTAACTAATATCAGCGTTTATTCAGCTTTAAAAATCAATAAGACTTAAACGCACCGCTATTGCGTATCTGCTTTGCAGTTGTACTAAAAAATAGATAAGCTGCATGCACTTATCTATTTTATTTAGCTTTGGAGTGTGTTTTGCTAAATAAGTATGCTGTATCGTCTATTGCTTTTTTAATCGGGTGTTTAATGCCATTACAATCTTCTATAGCTCAACCTGCGCTTACGCTTGAACAACAACTTGGCCAAAAGCTATTACTCGACTTTCGCTATTTTTGTCACCAAGGTGCAAGCAAACAGTGCCGAACGCCAATGACTCAATTACCCAATGAACTGGCAAACGCCATTAGTAAATACAATATTGGCGGGGTGATTTTATTTTCTGAAAACACCCAATCTATTGAACAAATAATTACCCTTAACCAACAATTACAACATGCTGCAAGTAAATCGAGTTCGGCATTACCTTTGTTTATTTCGGTTGATCAAGAAGGCGGCCGTGTTGCACGCCTACCGCGCGATGTAGCAACCTCGTTTACCGGTAATATGTCGATTGGTGCTACTTTTGAAAAACACGACAGTTATTTTGCCGCGCAAACCGCTAAAGTAATGGCCACCGAGCTAAGTGCTTTGGGTATTAACGTTAATTATGCGCCTTCAATCGACGTAAATATGAACCCAGATAACCCCGTTATTAATGTACGCTCGTTTGGCGAGGATCCTAAGCGCGTTGCAACTTTAGGTGCAGCTCAAGTTGCTGGGTTTGAAAATAACGGCATTATTAGTTCGCTTAAACATTTTCCGGGCCACGGCGACACTAACGTAGATAGCCATACGGGCTTACCTAGAGTTAACCATTCAAAAGAGGTTATTTACCAACAAGACCTAGCCCCTTTTAAACAGATTATTGCCACGCAAAGCCCTGGCATGATCATGACCGCACATATTCAGTACCCTGCGCTTGATAGCAGTACCTTTACCAGTGTAGATGGTAAAAGCATGATTAAGCCCGCAACTATGTCGCGTAAAATAATTACTGATATTTTACGCCATGAGCTTAATTATAATGGCGTAGTAGTAACCGATGCACTTGATATGGCTGGTATTAGTCACTTTTTCAATTCTACTCAAGCGGTTATAAACACCTTTGCTGCAGGGGTCGATATTGCCTTAATGCCAATAGAAATTCGCACCATAGATGACTTAACCAAACTTGATCAGCTCATTAAAGATTTAGTTGCTGCAGTTAAGTCTAAGCAACTTAATCAGCAAGAAATAACTGAGTCGGCGCAGCGTATTACAACGCTTAAAAGTAAGTTTAAACTTAACACCAGTTTTAACGCCATTAATGCGCTAGTTAACGCCAAGCACGTTATTGGGAGTAAAGCGCATCGCAATATTGAAGCTCAACTTGCGGTAGCGGCTATTACACAAGTTAAAAACACTCACAATACACTGCCACTTACACTTAAAGCCGGGCAACATATACATATTATAATGCCCGACACCCGCAAATGTATGGCACTACAACAAGCCCTGCAAAGCATTAGTAAACATACGCTTAACTATACTTGTAGCAGCTTGCAAGGCTTTGATCCGCAACAAGCACACACAGACATTAATAAAGCCGATGTTGTTATAGCGGGCAATGCAACGCCAAATCAAAGTGCGGTAGAAATTGGCGGTATGGATGATTTAAAAAACGGTCCTCAATTTGCACTTAGCAACGCACAGCAACCAAAAGCACTTGAGTCGTTATTAAAAGTGGCCAAAAAGCAAAATAAAAACACGGTATTTATTAGCCTAAGAGCGCCTTACGACATTGCTGAGTTTAGCGATTATGCGCATGCTGTACTTGCATCGTATGCCTATAATATTGATCACGATAAAAACGATATTGTAACAGGCCCCGCATTTACCGCTTTAGCACACGTACTGTTAGGAAAATTGCCAGCTAATGGCACTTTGCCTGTAACAATAAAAAAGTAAGGAGAACTTAAATGCTATTAAATTGCGATTTAGGTGAAAGCTTTGGTGCTTGGAAAATGGGCTTAGATGAAGAGGTTATGCCGCACATTAATATGGCTAACATCGCTTGTGGTTTTCATGCGGGTGATGCCGATGTAATGGCAAATACGCTCAAGCTGGCAAAGCAGCATAAGGTACAAATTGGCGCTCATCCTAGCTACCCAGATCAACAAGGTTTTGGCAGACGCTCTATGGCACTTAGTGCAAGCGAGCTTACAAATTGTCTGCACTATCAAATTGCTGCGCTAGAAGGTATGGCCAAAGTACAAGGCT
Source organism: Pseudoalteromonas sp. SCQQ13 (assembly GCF_015864415.1). NCBI lineage: Bacteria > Pseudomonadati > Pseudomonadota > Gammaproteobacteria > Alteromonadales > Pseudoalteromonadaceae > Pseudoalteromonas > Pseudoalteromonas sp. SCQQ13. The sequence continues at coordinate 34,357 of NZ_JADYXG010000023.1, forward strand.
TAAGCCTTAGTTATGTTAAGCCCCATGGCGCACTTTATAACGATATGATGCTTAACGAGCAGCTTTTAACTAGCGTAATGAGCGCGGTAGCACACTACCCTAGCCCATTAAAATTAATGATTTTAGCAACGGCTGATGCTAAAAAGCATCAAAAAATGGCCGACACTTTAGGGTTAAAATTAATATTAGAAGCCTTTGCCGACAGACAATACACCGACGAAGGGCTTTTAGTGTCAAGGCAGTTAGCAGGTAGTGTGCATAACGAGCAAGCTTTAATTGAGCAAGTAAAGCAACTGTTAGCTGATGGCAGCGTAACTACGCGTTCAGGTAAAAAGTTAATTTTAGATGCCGATAGTTTATGCGTTCACGGCGATAACCCTGCCGGTATTGCACTCATTCAACAAATAAAATTATTGTGTAAACGGTAAAGCATTATTTAATATGTTCAGTTGTAAACCCCCTTTACAGCTGAACCGTTTTACAGATTTAGCCACCCACGCAATTACTTCATCGCCCTAGCTATTATTTTTAAACCCTCTAACATATAACTATTATTATTAACAACCACAGGGATTTGAAATGAAAACATTTTTTGCGCTTAGTCTATTAATATGCACAGGTAATCTTGCCTTTGCCAATAGCAGCACCCTACAGTTAGAAGATGTATTTACGCTTGAATACGCTAACCAGCTAGACATTACCAAAGACGGTAAAACAGTTTATTTTGTACGTAACAGAATGGATATAAAAACCGACCGTAAAATAGGTAATATTTGGACAGTAGATTATAAAACACGACAAATTCAACCGCTTACTTCTGGCGTACATATGGATCATTCGCCAAAGTTGTCGCCGGACGGCTCTCGTTTAGCGTTTATTTCAAACCGTGACGGTAGCAACCAAATTTACATGAAATGGCTTAAAACTGGCGCGGTTAGCAAAATAAGTAACCTTACAAGTACGCCAAAAGCGCTAAGCTGGAGCCCAGATGCTAAGCAACTCGCATTTAGTATGTTTGTTGCCACCACATCAAGCTCACCCATTAACTTACCTGGTAAACCTGAAGGCGCTACTTGGGCAGAGCCAGCTAAATATATTGACGACGTGTATTATCGTGCTGATGGTGCTGGTTACGCTAAAAAGGGCTTTGAGCAATTATTTATTATTGACGCAAATGGCGGCAATGCTAAACAACTTACCTTTGATGAATTTAATAACGGCGGCGAAGTTAGCTTTAGTAAAGATAAAAAAGCGTTATATTTTTCGGCTAATAGGCATAACAATTACTTGTTAAAGCCAACTAACAGCGAAGTATATAAACTTAATTTAATTACGCTTGAAGTAACCGCTGTAACCGATAGAAACGGCCCCGACCGCCAACCTCAAGTATCGCCTAATGGCCGCTACCTTGCGTATACCGGTTACGATGACAAACAAACTAATTACGAAAACACCCAATTGTATATTCGCGACCTACGTTCGGGTAAAACAACTAATTTAACTGCCGACTTAGACCGCAGCGTAGCTAAAATAAAATGGAGCGGTAACTCTAAAGGCATTTACTTTAGTTACGCTGATCAAGGGCAAACCACGTTAGCGTACCAACCTCGTAGCGGTTCACGTAAAGTTATTACCGAAAAAATTGGCAGCGTTTCGTTTGGTCGTCCTTATTCTGGTGGCGACTTTGATGTGAGCGAAGATGACGAAATTGTGTTTACCCTAGCCGACACGCAGCGCCCAGCCGATGTAGCGGCAATTAAACGTGGTAAAGCACAGCGCTTAACAAGTTTAAATGACAACTCGCTGGGGCATAAACAACTAGCCAAGGTAGAAGAGCTATGGCTTAAATCGAGTCACGATCAACTACCAATTCAAGCTTGGGTAGCCTACCCGCCTGGTTTTGACAGTAATAAAAAGTACCCATTAATTCTTGAAATTCATGGTGGCCCGGTAGCCAATTACGGCCCGCACTTTAGCGCCGAGGTACAATTATATGCGGCTAAGGGGAACGTTGTATTGTATATGAACCCTCGCGGGAGTGATTCTTACGGCAAAGAGTTTGCACAAACTATTCATCATAATTACCCAAGTAACGATTATGACGACTTAATGACTGGAGTAGATGCTTTAATTGCCAAAGGTTTTATTGATGAGTCTAAATTGTTTGTTACCGGAGGCTCTGGTGGCGGCGTACTTACCGCGTGGATAGTTGGCCATACCGATCGTTTTGCCGCAGCCGTGGTTGCTAAACCTGTAATTAATTGGATCAGTTTTGTACTAACTGCCGACTTTTACCCGTTCTTTGCTGACTATTGGTTTCCGGGTAAGCCGTGGGATCATATAGAACATTATATGAAACGCTCGCCAATTAGTTATGTCGGCAATGTAAAAACACCCACTATGCTACTAACTGGTGAATCTGATTTCCGTACACCGATTTCAGAAACCGAACAGTTTTATCAAGCATTAAAGCTACAAGGTGTTGAAACCGCTATGGTACGTATTCCCGATGCATCACATGGTATTACTGCTCGTCCGTCTAATTTAATGGCTAAAGTTGCCTATATTCAATGGTGGTTTGATAAACACACTAAATAACCAAACATACCGCTTGGTATGTAAGTTAAAGCCACTTTTTTAAAGTGGCTTTTTTGCATTACCAATAAGTGTAAAGGGGGTTTACAGTAAGTAACCTAAACTCAGGTTAGGTATTTTTAATAGTAACGCAACGGCAAACCACAAACGCCGCGGCAAGTTAATTAACCTGAACTCTGGTTAAGAGATTTACTAACGTATTGAATCATATTTATATTTAATTTTATTCTCTCTAGCCAGAGGTTTTCAGTGAAAACAAGGCGAATTTACGCGTCAATAGCTGGCCTATTGCAAGTAAATTCAACGCAGTTAGCGCTGAAAATAGCTGCTTGAGATAAGTTTATTATCCGGAGATCAGGTTAATATAGCCAAAAAGTACTCACTACCCCTTTAGGGATATAGTCCACTTTAACTATATTCACCTACACGCTAACATCAGCAATATAGAGATAAAGCCATCTAAATGCTTACTAATACTTAAGCTATCTTAATGCCTAGCTTAAGTATCGGACTTAACTATTATTTGAGTTGGTAAAATTTCGGTTTATACAATTAAATACCCACTGAGTTGGTAAAAAACCGGTTTGAGCTAGTGTTTATAGGCCCTCAGTTAGTAAAAAAGTGTTTTGTGGATTGCTCAAGTTAGTAAAAAATCGGTTTATTATAAGGTGAGTGTTCACTCAAAAAGCTAAAATCAGTCACTTATGGCCTTTATTTACAGTTTATAAAGCCATAAAAGTGCTAAAAAGGTTAAATAATGGGCTTTACACTAAGCTTAGTTAAACTCTGATCCGTAATTATAGCCAGCTAGTTAAATACTGATCTGTTGTGGGTAGCTACTTAACTGAACTGGTTAAAAGGTTTACTAAAGTATTAAACTGTAATGATAATTTTATTTTCTTTAATCAGAGGTTTATTTGAGGAGTGAGGAGGAAACAAGGCAGCTTTACGCGCCCATGGCTGGCCTATTGCAAACAAATTCAATGCAGTTAACGTCAAAAAGCGACTAAAGCTAGCTTTATTACCCACAGACAGGTTACTTAATTATACGCATAAAAAAAGGGCCTTTCGGCCCTTTACGTAACACTATCTAGTTGAATTAGAATTGGTTCATGGTGTTATCTTCACCACCGGCTTTAAGCGCATTATCACCAGAGAAGTACTCTTTGTGTGTATCGCCAATGTTAGAGCCTGCAAGGTCTTGGTGCTTAACAGACGCTTGTTCGCGACGAATCTCTTGACGCTGTACATCACGTACATAAGCCAGCATACCTAAGTCACCAAAGTAACCTTCTGACAAAATATCCGTACTTAGTGCTGCTGTATGGTACGTTGGCAATGTGATTAGGTGATGGAAAATACCGGCTTCACGTGCACCATCACGTTGGAAGTTTTGTACTAGTAAATCGGCTGCTACTGCAAGCTCGGTAGCATCCATTTCTGGTGCCATAAGGCCTTTATTGTCACCCAAGCTTGGGTAAGCGCTAAGGTCACGGCCCGCTTCTTGCCATTCTTGATACACTTGCTCACGAAACTTAAGTGTCCAGTTAAACGACGGTGAGTTGTTATAAACAAGCTTAGCATCTGGCACTTGCTCTTTAACACGATTAACCAGCTCAGCAATTTGCTTAACATGTGGTTTTTCGGTTTCAATCCACAGTAAATCTGCACCCGACTGTAGGCTAGTTACACAATCTAGTACTACGCGGTCTTTTTCTGTACCTTCGCGGAACTGGAATAAACCATTATCAAGGCGCGTTGGTTTGCAAAGTTGGCCATTAAGCTTCATTGCAGTGTCGCCTTCATTTAAATCTTCAACACCGTTAATTGGCGTAGTTTCTAAAAATGCATTGTACTGGCTAGCTAAGTCACCTGGTGTTTGTGAAACCGGTACTTTTTGCGTTAGGCTGGCGCCTAGTGAATCGGTACGCGCAACAATAATACCGTTATCAATGCCCAGTTCTAAAAATGCGTAACGTACTGCGTTAATTTTAGCTAAAAAGTCTTCGTGCGGTACGGTTACTTTACCTGCTTGGTGGCCACATTGCTTAGCGTCAGACACTTGGTTTTCGATTTGAATTGCACAAGCACCTGCTTCAATCATTTTTTTAGCGAGTAGGTAAGTCGCTTCTTCGTTACCAAAACCGGCATCAATATCAGCAATAATTGGCACTACGTGCGTTTCAAAGTTATCAATTTTATCTAGTACCGCTTGTACGTCGCCGCCGTTTGCTTTAGCTGCATCTAGGTCATTAAATAAATGGTCTAGTTCACGTGCATCGGCTTGCTTTAAAAAGGTGTAAATTTCTTCAATTAGTGCCGGAACTGAGGTTTTTTCGTGCATACTTTGATCCGGAAGGGGACCAAACTCTGAACGAAGTGCCGCAACCATCCAGCCACTTAAGTATACATAACTACGCTTAGTTGTTTTTTGATGGCGCTTAATAGCCATCATCATTTGTTGCGCAGTAAATCCATGCCAACAACCTAAAGACTGAGTGTACTGGCTTGTATCTGCGTCGTATGCGGCCATGTCTTCACGCATAATGTCAGCAGTAAACTGTGCAATTTCTACCCCAGTACGAAAGCGATTTTGTAAACGCATACGTGTTGCATATTCAGGGTTAATGGTTTTCCATGCACTACCTTGTTTTTTACAAAGTGTTGCTAATGTATCTGTTTCGCTTTTATATGTAGTCATAATTAAAATCCTTTGAACGGGGTAAATTATTATAGTGTTATGAGAGTGACTGCTTTAGTTGCTCTGCAGCGCTTAATTAAACATTAGGCTTATTTTTCAGATTTAGTAAATTTATAGTTGTTATTGCGGCTATACATATCATGAATGAGCAAAATGCACTCAACCCCTCTTTTTTACGTTATGGTTACACTACGCACACTAAAATTTACAATATCGCGACCGTTTAAGGATTATTAAAATGCCCCATACTCTCACTCACTCAGGACTCAGCGTAGACAACCAACTAGCTGACTTTGTTAAAAACCAGCTATTACCTGGTACACATTTAAATGAGCAGCAATTTTGGCAGCGCTTTGCGCATATTGTACAAACATTAACGCCAGTAAATAGAGCTCTACTTGCTAAACGCGAACAGCTACAACAGCAAATTGATGAGTATCATCTGGCTAATAAAAGCTGGGATAAAGCCCAGTACCAGACGTTTTTAACCGACATAGGTTACCTTGTAAACGAACCTGAAAATTTTAGTATTGAAACAAAGAATGTTGAGCCCGAAATAGCACAAACAGCGGGACCACAGCTAGTAGTGCCGGTAAGCAATGCACGCTTTGCACTTAATGCTGCAAACGCACGTTGGGGTTCGTTATACGATGCCCTATATGGCACTGATGTACTAAGCGAAGAAGATGGTGCCGAAAAAGGCCGTACTTATAACTCAGTTCGTGGCTTTAAAGTAATGGCATACGCGAGGCAGTTTTTAGATAAAGCCTTGCCACTAGAAAACGGCTCGCATATAGAGAGCACTAATTATTCTGTTGTTGACGGTGCGCTGTCAATTACTCTACGCGACAGCTCACAAACCAAACTAAAAAAGCCTGAGCAATTAGTGGGTTACCAAGGTGAAGCACAAAATCCTAGCGTTATTTTGCTCAAAAATAATGGCCTACACCTTGAGCTACATATAGATCACCATCACCCAATAGGCCAAGCAGATAAAGCTGGCTTAAAAGATGTGGTACTTGAAGCTGCACTTACCACTATTATGGACTGCGAGGATTCTATAGCTGCGGTTGATGCAGAGGATAAAGTACAAGTTTATAAAAACTGGTTAGGTTTAATGCAAGGCAACTTAGCTGAATCGTTTAAAAAAGGCGATAACACAGTTGAACGTACCCTGCAAAGCGATCGCCAATATACGGCGCTAAATGGTGAAACCCTAAGCTTAAAAGGCCGCAGCATGATGTTTGTGCGCAATGTAGGCCACCTAATGACCAATCCAGCAATTACCGACGTAAGCGGTAACGATGTGTTTGAAGGCATTATGGATGCCATGTTTACTGCAACAGCGGCGCTGCATGATTTAAATTCTAGCAGTGCGCTTAAAAACTCCAGTGCGCAAAGTATAAATATTGTAAAACCTAAAATGCATGGTCCTGAAGAAGTGGCATTAACTAACACGCTATTTAACATGGTTGAAGAAGCACTTGGCTTAGAAAAAAACACCATTAAAATGGGCATTATGGATGAAGAGCGCCGTACTTCAGCTAACCTAAAAGCCTGTATTCATGCAGCAAAAGAGCGTGTAGTATTTATTAATACCGGATTTTTAGATAGAACAGGTGATGAAATTCATACCTCAATGCACGCCGGTGTGGTACTGCCTAAAGCCGCTATTAAATTAGAGCCGTGGATCAGCGCCTACGAAGATCGCAACGTAGACATTGGTTTGGCTTGTGGCTTAAGCCATAAAGCACAAATAGGTAAAGGTATGTGGGCTATGCCCGATAAAATGGCATTAATGATGGAGCAAAAAATAGCTCATCCTAAATCAGGTGCTAATACCGCGTGGGTGCCCTCCCCTACTGCAGCAACTCTGCATGCTATGCATTATCATGATGTAGATGTATTTAGCGAGCAGCAAAGCATTGCAAAGCGTGCTATTGCCAGCCTAGATGAGCTACTTACCCCGCCATTAATGGACGAGCCTGAGCTACTTAGCAAAGAAGATATTAAAACCGAGCTTGAAAACAACGCCCAAGGTATTTTAGGTTATGTAGTACGCTGGATTGACCAAGGGATTGGCTGCTCTAAAGTGCCCGACATAAACCACATTGGCCTTATGGAAGACAGAGCAACACTGCGTATTTCAAGCCAACATATGGCTAACTGGCTGCATCATGGTATTTGCAGCGAGCAACAAATTAGATCAACCATGGCCAAAATGGCAAAAGTGGTAGATGGCCAAAATGAACACGACAGTGCTTATAAGCCTATGGCAATTAGTGAACAATCACTTGCTAATAATATTGCCTACCAAGCGGCACTAGCCTTAGTGTTAGAAGGAGCTAAGCAACCAAGTGGCTACACTGAGCCTTTATTGCACAGCTACCGCTTAAAATATAAAGCGCAGCAAGGTACTTAACACTTAACTTCAAGTAATAAAACACCCTAGTTAGCATACAAAAACCAGCCAAAGTGCTGGTTTTTATTTATTTGCCAAAAATACCAGCCAATATTAATAACTAAGGTGAATGGCTAACATTCATCTTAGTAGCCGTTATTAGTTTTTAACCACAAAAAAGCGCGTTTTGCTTACACAAAACACGCTTTTTCTAAAATTATTACCGCTTTAATATACAGCTTTAATTAGTTTTTGATGATTGCGTTGTGATAAATATTTTGTACGTCATCACAATCCTCAAGCATAGTGATGAACTTATCAAAGTTAGCAATTACTTCTTCATCTGTAATTTCAATATGCACTTGCGGGACAAAAGTAATTTCGTCTACTTCAAAATTAATGCCTTCAAACGCCTCTTCAAGGGCTGTTTTAGCTTTAAAGTATTCTGTATGTGGGGCAAACACCGATACTTTACCGTCTTCTACTTCAACATCGGTTACATCAACGTCAGCCATCATTAGTGCTTCTAACACAACTTCGTCGTCATCGCCTGAAAAACCAAGCACAGCAAAATGATCAAACATATGCGCTACACAACCCGGTGTACCAATTTTTGAATCTGTTTTAGTAAAAGGCAAACGTACATCTTTAATAGTACGATTTGGGTTATCGGTTAAACAGTCAACAATAACCATACAATTTCCAGGGCCATAACCTTCGTAACGTGCAGTTGAGTAATCCTCCCCTGCTCCACCGGCGGCTTTTTCAATTGCTTTTTCGATAACATGCGCAGGCACTTGATCTTTTTTTGCCTTTTCGATTAAGCGGCGCAAAGTTTGGTTTACATCTGGGTCAGGTTCGCCGTTTTTAGCTGCAACGTAAATTTCTTTGCCGTATTTTGAATTTACTTTAGTTTTTGCGTTAGCCGTTTTAGCCATCGAACTTTTACGAACTTCAAATGCTCTGCCCATCATGTACCTCTAATGAATACGTTAAACTTGTCGACATTTTACCAATTCAAAACGTATTGGGCTAGCACCACGTTAATATATAACGTTTATAACACCACACTAATTACATAAAAAAATAAACAAGGCGCTATTTAACATAACACAACTTTTTGTGCGTAATTGTCAATTAAAGTAACTAACTGCGTAAAATCATGTAATACATAATCGGCCTGGCTAGCATAACTAGGAGTAACATCGGGGGCGTATAAACATGCACGCATATTGGCATTATGCGCTGCCTGAATATCATATAAAAAATCGCCCACATACAATAAATTACTTGGGCTCATATTCCACAAGGTAGCAATATTATTTAATGCACTCGGATCGGGTTTTGCTGGCGCGTCACTTCGGGTAAGCACTATTTCTATTGGCAGTGGATTATTTTGTAACTTAATAGCGGCCGCTTTGTCAAAATTGCGTGTAACTATCGCCATTGGAATGTTTTTAGCTTTAAGGGCATTTACAGCCTCACTCACACCGGGTAGCATTTTGGCATGTTGAGCGTCGAGTAACTCATGCTGATGTACAATATTCATTGCTTCTTCGCGCATATATGCTGAAGGCAATTGGGCAATATAATCGAGTAAGTCTTGCTCACACGGGCACCCTATTTGCGCTTTAATTAATGAAAAGTCTAATTCTGATGACACTAAAGTGCCATCTAAATCAAAAATCACACCTTTAATCGCTTCAATCTGCATTTCTATATCCTTCCTTGTATTTAATACCCATTGAATTAAACCCTATATAAAAATAACTTCATCGTTTATAAAACTAAATCACTGATGAATAACAAAATTTATATACCTAACCTGAACTCTGGTTAAGAGATTTACTAACATACTAAATCATAGTTATATTTAAATTTATTTTCTCTAGCCAGAGATTTTCAGTGAAAATAAGGCGAATTTACGCTTCAATAGCTGGCCTATTGCAAGTAAATTCAACGCAGTTAGCGCTGAAAGTAGCTGCTTGAGATAGATTTATTATCCAAAGTTCAGGTTACCTAGCTTGCTAAAAAGCACACTAATATACAAGGTATATTAACGTAATTTAGTATTAAGTCGATCAGAAAAACGGGAATGAAAATAACAAAAACGCGCACAGTGACTGTGCGCGTAGTTTGTAGGATTATTGTTGCTCAAACCTTGCTTCAAGCCAAGTATCGTCTTGAGTAAAGTTTAAGGTTTTTATTTTTCCTTGTCCTTCAACGTTAACCATATTAACTTGCGAAGGCCATAAGTCGCGCAGTGCACCGTTACTCATTTTAATTCCTGCAATTTTTACCGGAATTGGCGCTTCTTGGTAAACCCAAAAAAACTTGCCATCAACTTGTGCTCCTACAAAGTTAAGCGGCAGTGGTTCACCGTTTAACGTTTGTAGCGCAACATGCGACTCTACATACTTAGCAAAGCGTTGTTGATCTATTTTATTGCTAATAATATCAACCTTACCTTTAAATAAGTGCGCCACAGCATGCTCAGTATCGTGCAAATAAAAACGATGCATTAGCTCAATATTATTAGTACGTTTATTAAAAAGCACAGTAGTAACAGACGACTTTAATTGATGCGCCATACTAGGCGCAGCAATTAATAAACTAACAATAATTAGCAATATGCGCATTATTGTTGCTCCTCACTGCTGTTATTTTCGTCGCCTTTAGGTTCGTCTTTTTTAAGCTCGGTTTTAATATCTTGCATAATATCGCGGCTTACTTTTGCTTTGCTCTTTTCTTTTTTAAATACTTCTATGCGTGATGGAATAATACGACGCGGGTAGTTATTATTTTCAATATCTACGTCAGCCGTTTCCCAGCGCGGATCGATAGTAACCGACACCAGCGATTTATTTTTGTCAGTCACTATTAATTTTTGCACCTTTTTATAATTACGACGCCAAATTTCGGCCGCAATATAACGCTCTTCTTTGCTGCCATCTTCAAAAGTCAGCTCTAATAAAATAGGCATTACTAAGCCGCCTACGTTAGAAAACTCCATTACGTAGTAGTTTTGGTCTTCTTTTATTGCACGCTCAAGCGTTTTACGCTCCCACGGCTCTAAGCCCTTTAAAAACTTGTTGTACGCGTTGCGTTCTTTATTAGTAACGGTAAAACGGTCGTTTTCGTCATAAAAGTCGGTAACATCGGGATTTTCTTCTACCCAGGTTTTTTTACCTTGTGCGCGGTTACGCTCTACAAACAGCGAAGTTGGCTTATTTGCTTCAATATCGCGTAGGCGACTAAAATCAATATCAGGGTTTTTAGTGTCTAAACGCAGTTGATATACCTTATCTAAAGCAATATCTACGTGATCTGTGGTAAAAAACCAACCACGCCAAAACCAATCTAAATCAACACCCGAAGCTTCTTCCATAGTACGAAAAAAATCAGCTGGGGTAGGGCGCTTATACTTCCAGCGCTGGGCGTATTCTTTAAACGCAAAATCAAACAGCTCTCGGCCTAAAATAACTTCACGTAAAATATTAAGTGCAGCAGCGGGTTTAGTGTACGCGTTAGGGCCTAAACGCAATACGCTGTCTGACTGGGTCATTATAGGCACTTGAATTTCTGACTTCATATACGCCACTATATCGCGCGGCTCAACACCCCATGGAATGCTCGGGTCCCACTCTCGCCCTGCAACACCGTCTAAAAAGCTATTTAAACCTTCATCCATCCAAGTCCATTGGCGCTCATCTGAGTTTACTATCATCGGAAAGTAAATATGACCCACTTCATGGATCACTACACCGAGTAAAAATCGTTTTTCTGCTTGAGAGTAAGTACGAGTTCCATCATCTTGCAGCTTAGTGCGCGGGCCATTAAAGGTGATCATTGGGTATTCCATACCACCAACAGGGCCATTTACTGACTGCGCGGTTGGGTATGGGTAATCAAATGAATACTTTGAATACACTTCCATAGTGTGAATAACAGCTTCGGTTGAATATTTTTTCCATAAATCGCCCCCTTCTTTAGGGTAAAACGACATAGCCATAACCAATGGCTGCTCATCACCGCCTTGCTGATAGCCTTTAGCATCCCACATAAATTTGCGTGACGACGCCCAAGCAAAGTCGCGTACGTTATTAGCTTTAAAGTGCCAAGTTTTAGTTTTATCTGTACTGGATTTTTCGTTATCGAGCGCTTCTTCTTCACTAACAATAAACACAGGGCGTTTAGCATTTTCGGCTTGCTTTAAACGTTTGCGTTGCGTGCTCGTTAATACGCTACTTGCGTTATTAAGCTTACCCGTTGCCGACACGATATGGTCCGCAGGTACGGTAATTTCAACATCGTAATCACCAAACTCTAAGGTAAATTCGCCGCCACCTAAAAATGTTTTATTAGTCCAAGCTTCGTAATCAGTATAAGCAGCTAAACGCGGAAACCACTGCGCCACTAAAAATATATCGTTACCATCTTTTTCAAAGTGCTCATAGCCCGAGCGTGCGCCTACTGCATCTTCTTCAACTAAATTAAATGCAAAGTTCATGCTAAATTCGGCTTCTTTACCTGGCTTTAACGGCTTATTTAGGTCAATGCGCATTAAGGTATCAACCACGGTTACACGTAACTCGTTGCCATTGTCATCTTTTACATTGCTAATTGTATAGCCAAGCTCGTTGTCACTCATAAACTGTTGACGACGAAGGTCGCCTAAACTTAACTTGGCGGGTTTATCGGCTGGTAAACTTGTTAAAGTACTTTTAAACGTTTGCGTAGTTTCTGCAATTGAATCATTTTTAAAAACGTTTTGATCTAACTGTAACCATAAGTACTTTAATGTGTGTGGTGAATTGTTTTTATATTCTATTTTTTGGCTACCGCTTATACGGCGCTTTTTTTCGTCTAATTGTACGTCAATATCGTAATTAACGCGTTGCTGCCAATAATTTTCGCCAGGTTCTCCGGCAGCACTTCTATAAACATTTGGTGTTGGCAATGCTTCGTCTAGTTGACGAAACTTATCGATATAGCTGCCTTTGGTTTGCTCAATAGCAGACGCTAAAACAGTGCTCGACATTGCTATTGGCAATATAACCGCACTTAGCGTATAAATTATTTTTTTCATTATTAAACCTGTTAGATTTTAGTGTGCGCACTTTGACAAAATTATCGTTTTTCTTCAATAAAATAACGATAAAGTGCGACTTTTTCAGGCTAGTTTTCACTATTTTTTTACAATTAAAGCGCATTATTCTTTTTGATAAAATTAATTAAACGTGAATTAAAATAATAAAACTGTAAAGGGGCTTTACAGTTTGTCGTTTTAAATAAAAATAATTGCCAAATATCAGCTAAAAATAACGGCTTACAGCTACTAAATCTCCCTCTGTATTTTGGCTTCAAAGGTAGCCAAATGTAATTATTTAGCAAAAAAGTTAATCCCTTTGTATGAGAAACCGCCAATAGTGAAGTTTAAGGTTGATCTTTGTATCCATTTGTACTTAGAATCGCCCACTTTTTTCATTTGAGGGTAATTTAATATAATTATTTTCAAATATGTTTATTAATATTTTAGTGTTGAAAAGTGTGGTGGTGTATGGATTTTTATGTTCTAAAAAAGCAGCAAAAACTAATTGCTATTCCAGCAGACGCGCAAAACTGTAAGCAGTATTTAAACTCAGGTTATTTGTATATTGACAAAGTGGCCGCTTGTAACGAAAAAAATGCATTGAAAGCGTTACAAGCTAAAAAAGCCAAAGCAATTAAACTGCCGTTATTTATGGCACTTTTAGCCTTGCCTCTTATTTATGTTGGTTGGTTTAGCTTAGGAGCTAGCTAAAGCCCATTCACCCTAGCAAGATGAGCCTATAAGGTTGCATCTTTAACTGCCTTGGGTATATTGGCGCTCTTACGATTTTTTAAGAGCGCTACATGAAAGTTCTGCACACTTCTGATTGGCACCTTGGCCAACAATTTTATGAATATGACCGTCGTCATGAACACCTTGCTTTTTTCACTTGGCTGTTAGCCACTCTCGTTGAGCAACAAATAGATTTACTGCTCGTTGCTGGCGATATTTATCATACTGCAACCCCCAGTGCTAGCGCCGAGAATCAACTCTATCAATTTATTAAAGATGCCAAAAAGCAGTGCCCTAATTTACATGTAGTAATTATTGCTGGGAACCACGACTCTGCAAATCGTATTTTAGCCGCGCAACCGTTACTCGCTCAATTTGATACCCATGTTGTAGGGCGTTTTGAGGCAACAGCAGCGGCTGATACCGTAATCACTATTAACACTAACAAAAAACGCGCTGTAATCGTTGCCATGCCATTTTTGCGCGCAAGCGATGTAACTACACTCAGCCAAACCAAAAGCGGCCCTAGCTATGCCCAAGGCGTTAAAAAGGCATATGAACTTGCCCTTGAGCATGCAGCTACTTTACAAAGTGAAAATACCCCGTTAATTGTTATGGGGCACCTTCATGCTAAAGGCGGCGATATATCGAGTGACTCTGAGCGCAACTTAGTAATAGGCGGCGAAGAAGCCATATCTGCCAACGTATTTGGTAAACAAGCACACTACGTTGCGCTGGGGCATTTACATAAAGCGCAGCAAGTTGCTAAAAATGAATGCATTAGATACAGCGGTACGCCAATTCCTATGTCGTTTTCAGAGCGAAATTACAGCCACCAAGTAAATGTAGTTGAATTTAATAGCGATGAAAAACAGCAAATTAGTGTAACTGTAAACCCCCTTTACATTCCTCGTTTAGCCGATGTAATAGTTTTACCAAAAGGGGAGTGCGTACCATTAGCTGAGCTATGCGAGGAAATTAAAGCCCTCGACACCACAGCCAATACAATAGCACCATATTTACGGGTAAAACTTAAATCTAGCGATACCGACACCACCTTCAGAGAACAAATAGAACAAGCTCTTGAGGGTAAACATATTCGTTTTTGTGGCATAGAACGCGTGCGCGAACAAGCAGCTAACAATGAAGGCGGCGCAGTATTTGAAGATTTAACTGAAGTTGAAATGCTCAACCCACTTAATTTATTAGAACAAGCATTTGCAAACGACAAAGATATGCACGGTGAAAGCGTACCCGACGCACTAAAAAATCTATTAAACGATGTTATTAACGAACTAGAGGAGCAACAGCAACTATGAAAATAACCGCTGTGCGTATTCATAACTTAGCTTCTATTGTTGATGCCGAAATAGACTTTTTAGCAGCCCCGCTAAAAGACGCCGGATTATTTGCAATTACCGGCGATACCGGCGCAGGTAAAAGCACTATTTTAGATGCTATTTGCTTAGCTTTATATGCTAAAACCGCAAGGTTAGGTGGCGATAGAGGCAATAAGGTAGAGTTTCAAGGCGACAGTATTAGGCTTAATGACGCGCGTAATTTACTTAGGCGAGGAACGTCTAATGGCTTTGCTGAAGTAGACTTTGTAGGACAAGATAAAGAAAGTTACCGAGCGTGTTGGAGCGTTAATCGCTCGCGAGGCAAAAGCGACGGCAATTTACAAGCAGCACAGCATACGCTTTATTTGTTACCTGATGATACGTTAATTTCATCAGATAAAAGTAAAACAGTAAAACAAATAGAAGCCAAAATAGGCTTAACCTTTGATCAGTTTTCGCGAGCAGTGTTATTAGCGCAACACGAATTTGCCGCGTTTTTAAAAGCCACCGGCGATGAGCGCGCACAGCTTTTAGAATGCTTAACCGGTACCGATAAATTTAGCCGTATTGGTGTACGTATTTTTGAGCGTAATAAAGAGCTAAAAGAAAAGTTTGAATTACTCCAAGCGAGTTTAGCAAGTTACACATTACTAAGTGAAGATGAATTAGCCGCTAAACAAATTTCGCTTAATGAATTAAAACTGCAAATTGAACACACTAAAAAAACCTTAACAACTACAGAGCAAAATTTAAATTGGTATAAACAAGCCAATACGCTTGAGCAAGCACTTAAACAAGCACAGCAAAACCAGCAACAAGCGCAAAACGAGCTTAATGCTATTGCTCAGCAAAGTGAGCAAGCTAAACAAGCACAAAGCGCACTTGAAATTAAAGATAACCGCAGTCGCTTTAAAAGTTTAACAGCTCAAAATATTGAGTTAAGTACGAAAGTAAGTGACTTAAAAAGTATAGATCACACTGCAATAATTACTGCGCATGCTAATACGCTTAGTAAGCACCAAGAGATATTACAAACAGCTAAAGAACAAAAACAAACTGCTGAGCCTATTATTGCTAAAGCGCGCGAGCTCGACAGTCAATTAGCGATTCAAGCACAAACCATTGCAAGCCTTACCCAGCAAAGCGAAAAAGAGCAATTACAA
This sequence comes from Pseudoalteromonas sp. SCQQ13, assembly GCF_015864415.1. Classification (NCBI taxonomy): domain Bacteria; kingdom Pseudomonadati; phylum Pseudomonadota; class Gammaproteobacteria; order Alteromonadales; family Pseudoalteromonadaceae; genus Pseudoalteromonas; species Pseudoalteromonas sp. SCQQ13. The sequence continues at coordinate 50,381 of NZ_JADYXG010000023.1, forward strand.
TTAAACGATTTGCAGCAGCAATTTAAGCAAAGCCAATCTGTGCTTGATGAAGCTACAAAATTAAGTGCCCAGCATCAGCGGTGGTTAACTACGCATACACAATTAAAACCTTTAGCCAATGATTGGAATTACTATCAGCACAGTTTTAATCAGTTTTTAAACGCAACTGAGCAATTAAAAACAACGGCACATCAAAACCAAAAGTTAGTGGCTGAGCAGGCTAAGCAAGCGACGCTTTTAACCGCGCAAAATGCAAAGGTTGAGTCACAAGAACAGCTACTTGCTAGTGAGCAAAAAAATCTTAACCAATTAAATGAGCAGCAACGCCAATTTAATATTGAACAGTGCGATGTAAAGCTTAAAAATATTGATTACTTAAAAGATCAACGCGAGCGCTATAAACAGTTTAATCATGAACTAAAATACAGCACACAACAGCAAACACGCGTTGCAGAAAAACTTATCCAAAGTGAGCAAGCGCAAAACGCATTATTACAAAATTTGGCTTCGTGCGAGCAAACGCTTAAGCACAACGAATACACGCTTAGCCAAGCACGCCTTCGCGCCAGTGAAAATGTAGAACACTTGCGTACACAACTTGCTCCTAACGAGCCATGTTTAGTGTGCGGTGCAACTGAGCACCCATATGCAAGCACTCAAAACCAGCAATTAAATAACTTAATAGCCGACTTTGAAGCAGCTTATAACAATGCAAAACAGCAACGCGATAGCGCCCAAACCCAGCTGCATCAGCACCAAACACAACATGCTGTGTTAGTAGCCGAGCAAACGCAACATAGCCAAGCAATACAAACTGCACAGACTAAGCAGCTAGAAATTAAAACGACCATGCAAGACGCACGCACCGAGCTTAACGATTTAACAACCGAGAAGCTTGATGAAACCTATAAGCAACTCAGTGAGCAAAAAACTCAGTACTTTGCAGTACAAACACAGCTGCGTACCTTACAAGAAAAAGTAAATCAGCAGCTTAATGCTTTAAAAACCGAGCAACACGCACAGCAGCAATTACAAAACCAGCATGTTGAGTTAACTAATCAGCTAAACCAATTAAGCAGTAAACATAACGAGCTAAGCGTACAAATAAACGAGCTAAGCGCAGCGCTTAACGCGCAATTTGAACACAGCGATTTTTGGCAGCAGCTGCAAAGTGAATCGCTTACCCTAAGCGATTTAAACAAACAGGTTGAGCAATACCAGCAAACACTAACGCAGCTTGAGCAAAGCCAAAAACAGCTCGACAGTGCAAACCAGCAACTACAGCAATTAACGCCATTAATGACTAAAAGTGAGCACGCACTTAAAGCATTAAATGACGATTTAGCCAAAGCGCAGCAACAGCAAAATATTACGCAAAGCGAGCGATTAGCTTTATTTAATAATGAGCAAATAAGCGCAAGCGACTATCAAACCAAACTAGCCATGCAGCTTGAGCAATGCCAAACACAGCTAAATGCCAGCCAACAAGCGCACGATAACGCAATTAAACAGCGCGACGAGCATGCCATAACACTTAAAAATGTTGAGCAACGCTTGCAAGAGCACGCCCAGGATCTAACCAACCTTGAGGCACGTTACTTAGAGTGGTTTACTGACTTTAAAGCGCAACATAGCGATGCAACACACGAACAGGTCACTATTTTACTAACCTTAAGTAGCGAGCAAATTAAAGCGCACTTAAAACAGTTTGAACAAGTATCACAAACGCTAACCGATACAAATGCGGCGCTTAAACAGCAACAAAAATCGTACACTGAGCATCAAAATACTGACAAGCCTTCAAAAAACCACGATGAGTTAACTGAGCAGCTAAATGTATTAAATACCCAGCAAACAGAGCTACAAAATAGCTTGCTTGCCACTAATACCGCTATTGAGCAGCACAACCAAAATGCTAAAACGCTCAAAGGCAAACAAGCTGAGTTAACTACGCTTAAAACGCAAGTTGATCAGTGGCATTTACTTAATAAAGTATTAGGCGATGCAACCGGTAAAACAATGCGTAATTTAGCGCAAACGCAAACTTTAAAAATACTGCTGCACTATGCAAATAGTCATTTAAAAACCCTTAATAAACGCTATGAATTAACCGCTATTGAGCACTCTTTAGATATTGCTATTATTGACCGCGACATGGCCGATGAGCAACGCTCTGTAAATACGCTCTCTGGTGGTGAATCATTTTTAGTCTCTTTGGCGCTGGCTTTAGGGCTTGCTTCATTGTCGTCAAACAAAGTACAAATCAATTCTTTGTTTATTGACGAAGGGTTTGGTACGTTAGACAGCGAAACGCTCAGTGTTGCAATGGATGCACTTGATTCATTACAAGCACAAGGGCGAAAAGTAGGTGTTATATCGCATGTAAGCGAAATGAGTGAGCGCGTAGCAACACAAGTCCATGTGGCTAAAAAGCCGGGCGGTTATTCTAGCGTAGAAATTGTGTGATATTAATTTATATTGATAACACCCATTGTATTTATGATCCCCAAAAAACTTGGGGTCTATAAAGGAAGTAATAATGCCAACATTTACAGATGATCAAGCAACACAATACGATAGCCGCATTACGCGACTAGTACCAGGCTACGAGTTATTGCATCAACTAACTAATGCGCAACTGCAAGCCACATTAAAAGATAACGCACATATTTTAGTGGTAGGGGCGGGGACTGGCAAAGAGGTAATTGAATTAGCTAGCATTAATCCAACATGGAAGTTTACCGCACAAGATACCTCAAACGACATGCTTAGTGTTGCTAGCGATAAGTTTGCTGAGCAAGGAATAAGCGATAGAGTAACTGTACATTGCGGGCCTTTAGAAAAACTTAAAACTAAAGCCGATGCAGCCTTATGCTTATTAGTGCTACAGTTTGTAGAAGATAATGGCGATAAAAAGCAAGTTCTTAAAAACATTAAAGCAAGTCTGAACAAAGAAGCTGCACTGTATATTGCTGATTTAATGCGCCCAGAAACCTTATTTGAGCGTGACGCGCAACTTTTAACTAGTGCAAAACTAGGCTTAGGTGAGGCCGGACAAACTCATATTCGTCATAGCCTAGAAAATGAATTTTATCCGTTAGATCGCATGCGTTTTAGCGAGCTACTGCATGAGTGTGGATTTAGCACTATTCCTAAATTGTACTTTAAAGCGCTAGGTTTTAGCGGCTATGTAATTTAGTAACTGCTTAACTTAGTAACTTAGTAACTACACCACTTAGTAGCTAAGCTTTAAATATTAAACAGCCCCGCCTAGCGCAGGGCTTTTTTAATGGGGTATATAATTAAAAATGCAGGTTTCGGGCTCGAACAATATCTTTCATCACAATGGTTGAGGTTAAACGTTGCACGCCTGGCAGCGCCGATAGTTTATCATCGTATAATTTTTGAAACGCGCCTAAATCTCTAGTCACCACATGTATTAAATAATCAGGTGTACCAAACAAACGCTGCGCATTAGTTATTTGTGGAATATCTTCAACAGCTAATTCAAGTTTAGCCAACGATGCTTTATCACCTTCTTTAATAGTAATAAAAACCAACGCAGAAAAATTAAGCCCTACTTTTTCTGGAGAGATCTCTGTCCTGTAGCCCACAATTGCTTTGGTTTTTTCTAATTCTTTAACTCGGCGGTGACATGGCGAAACACTAAGCCCCACGCGATCTGCAAGTTCTGAAAGAGTGAGTCGGCCATCAACTTGCAGCTCAGCAAGAATTTTCCGATCTATGCTATCCATATTCAATTGTTTCCTAATAATGGCGTTTAATAAGGTAAAATATAGTATTTTTTCCCCATAAGAAAGCAATAAAATAAGCTCCCAATTATTTTAGGTTATTGTTGATGGATATTAATGTTATTTTTTCTTTTTGGCTGGTGTCAATATTGTTTGTACTTACCCCTGGTGCTGATTGGGCGTATACCATAAGCGCAGGAATTGCGGGAGATAAAATTATTCCGGCAGTTTCAGGGCTCTTGTTAGGCCACCTTATTGCCGCGCTGATTGTAGTGGTAGGTTTGGGTGCTATTTTAGCTTCACATGTGATGTTAATGAAATTTTTAACCTTATTTGGCGCACTGTATGTTGTTTGGATCGCGGTTTCGCTTTATAAAAACCCGCCAGTACCCGCAGTATATAATGGCGCTGCTAGTGAATTAGGCGAAACACCATTAAAGTGGATGAAAAAAGGCTTTATTATTAGCGGGTTAAATCCTAAAGTAATGCTGCTATTTTTAGCATTATTGCCACAATTTGTATTTCCGACCTTTTCATTTTCGATCACCGAGCAGCTGTTAGTATTAAGCGTAATTCATTTAATTGGCTGTGGCTTTGTATATTGGTTTATTGGTGTTAGCGCCCGAAAAATATTAAGCAATAACCCGGCACTTGCGATTAAATTTGGTCGACTTTCTGCCATTATATTATTTATTTTAGGCTCTTTAATGCTGTTTGATAGCGCACAAAAGCTACTAGTACACTTACAGTAATACACGCATAAAAAATAAAGCCTAAGCAGTACTTTAAACACCGCTTAGGCTTTTTTATTACTAATATTATCTTGCCCTCAAATATATTTAAAAACGTAGGTCGGTTAAGCGAAGCGCCACCCGACGGGCGAATATCACCATTACTTCAGATCATTGTTATATCAACTTAAAATAGTTCTCACTTAACACTCAAAGCCAAAAAATTAAAATGACACCCACTCTAATTATTAATCCCTTCAGTCTTTATCTAAACAAACATTGCTAGGCTTAAAAGCATCCTTAATTTTTAAAATCCCTCTGCTTATTCAAATAACGCTGTATTAAACTGCTTTTTTATTCATTTTTAGGCATGCGAAATACTGTGCTTTCACAGTGAGAGGGAATTACGGAGAGTTTTTGAAGTGAAATTTTAAGCCAGTAGCTTTTCGCAGTTACTAACGTTGGCGCGCCGCTTTCTGTTTAGGTGTTCGCAGTATCCTTCGTGCGACGCTGGGCAACCTACTGCACCATGAAATACGCGACTAAATTGTGTGGTGAGTTTTAGCCAGTTTTCGGGGGTAATGTTTACTCTTT